>PMXR01000100.1 GCA_003171035.1 Chloroflexota bacterium | reverse complement strand
CAGATCGAGGCGAAGGCCCTCCGTAAGCTGCGCCACCCGAGCCGTGCGCGCAAGCTTCGGGACTACCTGGTATAGCCCGGGACGGGCCGCAGGGCACGATCAGGTCATGGTGGCGGACAGGTGTCGCCCGCACGACGAACAGCCGGACCAAGTCGGAGGTCCAAAGATGTCGCGGCCGTTACAGCACGAGCGGCTCGAGTTCCATCGGAGGGCATCAGCGCACAAGCTAATGCGTATGGATCAAGCCACTTGTACGGCGTGCCCTTGAGCGATCCGTAGTAGAGGTTGAACCCGTCGATGTACACGCCGACGCGTCTCGGTGGATGCGGCGGGGTCTGGGCCGGCATCGCCTCGGCGCCCATCCAACCCCCTTCCTCTTGACAACCGGGTCGGCCCCCGGTAGCTTGCTCGTACCCCCTCAGACCGCTTCGGCGGCTGAGTGCGAGGCCACCGAAAGGTGGCCTCGTTTGGTTTCTCGGACTATCTCGGGGCCTGGCTCGGATTGGTCAAGGCCGCGGCGACTCGGCCGACGGCATGGCCCAGTTGATTAGTCACCGAGGAGCAGCTGTAGACGCCAAAGGCGCCGCGGTCCGCTAGGACTTTGGGGTCGACGGCTCGAGCCAATGCCCGGATTTCGTTACAAGTTCGACGTGCACATGGAGGCGTTCCTCGGGGACACGAAGGTCGGCAGCGGCTGGGCTCAGAACCGTGACGGTGTCCGGTTCGACGTCTACTCCTGCTAAGGCCCACTGTTTAGCAATCAACTCAGCATGGAAGAACCCGACGCTGCCCCGCAGGTCGGGTTCTTCCTTTTCATGTAATCGCGGCGGTCGCGATTCGTTCTACCTGGTAGAAGATCAAACGGTGAGCACGACAGAGGGCAAGAATGGAAGCCACCTTGGCTAGCGTGAGAGAAAGTGATCACGACCAGGCGATCACGGCTGCCCTACCGTCCCTTCTGCCGCGCCTGTACAACTTCGCTCGCTACCGGCTCGCCCCTGACGATGCGCGCGACGCGGTTGGCGCCGCCCTCGAACACCTGTGGCGAAATCGAGGCAGGGCGCCCGATGCCGACACGGTGTCCGTCGAACATTGGGCGATGCGCGTCGCGGTAAACAAGATGCTCGACGAGGTGCGCCGGCACCGCAGGCGTCCCAGCCAGGTCTCGCTATCGGATCTGGACATCGGCGTGAGCGATCCCAACGATCGGCTGCCTCAGCTACTCCAGCTCCGTGCCGCTTTGGAGACCCTGCCGCGGAGGGACGCGGATCTAGTCGCGCTCCGGTTCGGGGCCGAGCTGTCCAACCTAGAGATCGCGGAGCTTTGGAACATGACCCCCGGAGCCGTTGCGGTCGCAGTGCACCGCGCACTCGGACGCCTGCGGACCGAAATCGGGTTGAAGGGAGACTCCGATGCAAGAACCTGACGACACCGAGATCGCCGACCTCCTGACGGGCCTCCGCTTCAAAGCGCCAGCCCTGGAGGATCTATGGGCGCCCGAACGCACCTCGAGGCGTGCCACGCCCTCCCGAGTCGCCATCGTCCTGGCCGTCGCGGCGGTTCTTCTTGTGTCCGCCGGAGCAGTCGCGGCCACGACCGGGTGGTTCAACGTGCTTCAGCCGAACGGCGAATGCTCCAAGGGCGACCCGACATGCGGATCCGACTACACGCAGGCCTCGATCGCGGTGAACCACGTCTCGAACGTGACCATGGTTGATGTGCTGGTGAAGAAGGGCCTTTCCCAAGCGCGTCTCGGCCAGATCGCGGCTGAGGTAGCGAAGAAGAACGCAGATCACCGCGTCATCGTGTATCTCCTTGACGATCTTCCTCCCGGACCGATGGACGCTGGCTTTGCCGGGACCCCGGCAGACGACTCGGCGCCCGCTTTGGCCCCGCCCGCCAGCCTGACTCCGTACTGGGTCCTGACCTATGACCTCGGCACGAGTGGGGTTCGCGAGACGCACCCGTAGGGATTCTCCAAATAGTTAGGCGCGCTCCAATGCCCGGAGCCGATGACGCACTGCTTCGAAGTGTGGCCTAGCCGGTGAGGCGTGCGCTTTGACAGCACGTGCTCGGAGACCACGATGGTTACATCGTGCGGGTGGTCCGCTTGGGCTCCGCCATGACGATCTGTGATCGTCCACCCGGGTTAGCTCCCTGTCGACGCTGGCCTAGCTCGCAGGATTGCCAGCGGGGCGTTGTTGGGTCCAACTCCGGCCGTCCGGGCGTTTGCAGCTCACGGGATGCCTAGGGCGTGGTCGAGTCCGAGGCCGTGGGCAATGGCGTGGGCGGGGTTGCCTGCCCGTACTCTGCCTGTGGCAGATATCCTCGCAGAGCCGATCCACTCCCGGTTGCGCTCGTCTCGCCGGCGTGCTCGCTGCTAAGGTAGGCGCGAGTCAAGGGCGAGGAGGTCGAGAGCGCATGCGCATGACGGACCTGAAGGCCGGCTGGGCGATCGTCGGCAATGACGGGCGCCGCTTTGGCACCGTCGAGAGCGTGGGCCAGAACTACATACTCGCGTCGAGAGCCGGTCTTCGTGGCCATTCGTACGTTCCCGCATCGCATGTCGCCAATGTCGAACACGAGGTGGTGTACCTCAATCTCGCCAAGCGCGAGGCAGATGAAATGGGCTGGGAGGAGCCGCCAAGGGACCAAGACGCTCCGGAGACGACGCCAGAGACCGACCTGCATAGGCACGTCTGACCGAGCGCTCAACGCTCTGCGCTAGTGCGGACAGGTGAGGGTGGTGCTGTCTATCCGGACCCCGGGCGCTCAGCCACGAGTCGGAGTGACGCGTCAACGACGGCTGGATAGAGTCGCGAGGTGCGCAGCGACTCGGCCAGGGACTCGGGCAGGTCGCCTACCGATGAGAAGCCGGCGGCAGCTCCTCCGGGCCCAGCAATACAGAAGATTGTGGATCGAGGCAGCAGGTCTCGGGCGAGAAAGTATTCGAGGGTGATGCCTTCCTCCATACCGCCGACGAAGAAGGCGGCCACGGGCTTGACCTCATGGAGCATTGCTATGCGCATGACTTCCAGGCTGGGTAGGTGCTCGAGGCCGTGTTCGGGAGAGTCGCCGGGCACCGCCTCGATCCACCGAATCGTCCCGTAACCTTCGCGCTCGAGGCGCAGCGTCTCATCTGTCACCCGCGAGGCGAACAGCCGGGACTGGTAGATCGTCACTCGGCTCGGGTCCCGGGTTGAATACTCCGCTGCCACCATCAGGACGAGAGGGGAGATCGTTGGATGGCCCCCGAAGACAAGCCGACCGCGACCGGTCAGAACGCCCCGGGCAATGGCCACGACGGCGTCGGCAACGTCGCCAGGGCGGGCCTCCGCGTATTGGGTCGCCCTCTCCCCGGACGGGATGCTGGCCGACAAGAAGATGAAGCGACCGGCGAGATCGAGTGGCTTGATGGCGAGCTTGGTCATGGCGTTTCCAGTGCCGCGGTGACGGCCTATTCCAGCGTCGTTGGTAGACCGCGATCAGCCTGAATCCAGGCTAGCAGGTCGCCAGGGGTTGGGTCGACCTACCGTGCCAATAGGGTGTACGCCCTCGCTATTAAGAGAGCAACTTCCTAAGGTTGTCCCAGTCCCATCGGTAAGTTCGGCCGCCGTCCGGAACGGCCCAATCTTCCGAGCCGTCTCGGTATCCGATGATCTGGAACTTGCGCTTCCCTAGCTCGTTCGCCATCTTGACTTCCTTGCGGACGCCGGGAGCGGATCGCGTCTTGGAGCCGAGCATCACCATGAAGACATCGGCGCGGTTGATGGCAGCCCGAGCCTTCGCTTCCCACTCCCGCTGGGACTGCGCCTCCTTGAGGGACCCGTCGGTCACCTCGAACGGGGAGTTCGGATGCTTCGACTGTCCGATGATTAAGGTCTTGAGGGCCTGGTCATTGTCGAAATCGAAGCTGACAAACACCCGAGTCCTAGCCATCCTTCGCCCCCTTCCCCGGGCTTGTCCGGTTTGGCATGGCCCCTGATTGGGAAGCAGGCCTCTGCGCGTTGAGTTGCTCCCGCTCGGAGCAGTGACAGGTATATCAGATCAGGTGTGGAGGAAGGCCAACAAGATCACCCGATCGGGAGGGTTCTCATCCTCGCGGCCGGCGCCAGATCCAGTCCAGACTCAAAGAATGGAGGGCGCAAGGAAGAAGCCATGGCAAGAGATCAGGTCGGTCGGACGGTCCTTAGCCAAGGACCGGCGACGGCCGCGGGTAAGGCAACGGCACGGGTGACCCAGTTGCCCGCGATCGATCCGGCCGGGGAGACTGCCGAAGCGGCCGAATCACTCCAGGCAACCCTCGTCGAGCTCATCGACCTGAGCCTGCACACCAAGCAGGCCCATTGGAACCTCGTTGGCCCGAGCTTCAAGCCGATCCATCTGCTCCTTGACGAACTCACCGACCAGTACCGCGACTGGTACGACGAAGTGGCCGAGCGCCTCGCCGCCATCGGCGTCTCCGCCGACGGACGCATCGCTACCGTATCCGCCGGCACGCCGCTTGAGCCGCTCCCTGCGGGTCAGCTGCGCGATCAGGACGTGCTGGCGTTCTTCGTCGCGCGGGTCAAGCTCATCGCCGACAGGGTGCGGGCCCGCCTGGACCCTGTCGGCGCGCACGATTTGGTCAGCCAGCATCTCTTGCTGAGCATCGTCCGCGGGCTCGACGAGCAGTGCTTGACGCTGCGCGCCTATCGCTCCTGATCGACGCCGCCTGCTTGATCAGGCGGCCGATGTCTCCGTTGGGCTATTGCAGCGTGGGTTGTCCCGTCTAGGGGAACTTGTCCGCGAGTACCATCAGTCCAGCAATCGATCGAGTGTCGAATGAGGAGGATCCCGACATGACCAGCGCCGTCTTTGAGGCTGGCCCAAACCAGATCGTCGTCGTCTACTCACCGCCCGACACGGCCACGGAAATCGACGTATCGGCTGCGTTTGGAGCAATCGCGAGCGACGCCGCCGATAGGTTCGCTGGGGGTTGGCGCATGGTGTCAACCGCCGCCCTGCCGACGCGCCATGCCCAAGCGTTCATGGGCCGCGAGGGGAGCGGCTACGAGACGAAGATGTCAGTCGTGGTCGTGTACTCGAAGCTATAGCCGGCAGCGGGTCGGCCTGGCGCCGGCAGCTCAATCTCGTGGCTCAATGCCAGCGTCGCTGATCGTGCGGGGCAGCCGGTCCAGTAGACTTCCGCTCGAACGTCCATTTGGCCCAAGTGGGCACCCGAGCCAGCTGTCAGCGGGGGAGAAATGTCCAAGGCAGACGACCGCGTCGCCCTTGTAACTGGCGCATCCCGCGGTCTTGGCCGTGGCATAGCCATCCGTCTGGCCCGCGATGGCCACCGCGTGATCGTGAATTATCGCGAGAACGAGGAGGCCGCTCGGGCGGTCGTTGTGGAGATCGAGGCAGCCGGTGGGACGGCCATAGCGATCCAAGCGGACGTGTCGCAGCCGACTGAGGTGGAGAGGCTGATCCGGCAGTCGAAGGAGCGCTTCGGGCCGGTCGAGGTCCTCGTCAACAACGCCGGCATCGAGCGGAGCAACGTTCTGGCACGGATCGATCCGGCGGATTGGGACGCGGTCATCGACACGAACCTCAAGTCGGTCTACCTGTGCAGCCGCGCCGTGATCCGAGAGATGACGAGGGCGCGCTGGGGCCGGATCGTGTCGATGTCGTCGGTGATCGGTCGCGGTGGCTCGCCCGGCCACACCAACTACGCCTCCGCCAAGGCTGGCATCATCGGGTTCAGTCGCGCCTTGGCCCAGGAAGTCGGCTCCCGGGCCATCACGGTCAATGTCGTCGCACCCGGCTACATCCCCACCGACATCAACAAGCGTGCTCCGGCCGAACTTGTCGAGCAGATCCTCAAGGACACGCCGCTCAGGCGGCCGGGGACCGTCGAGGAAGTCGCCGCGGCGGTCGCCTACCTCGTGTCGGACGACGCCGCGTTCGTCACAGGTCAAGTGCTGGGCGTGGATGGCGGGATGTACATGGGATAGCCCGGCCGCCAGTTCGGGCGACCCGCACGATGGCTCTATCGAAGCCGCCCAGCGGCGCGCAGCCGCCGCAACTCCCCCAGTGCTGTCCCGTTGTCACCCACGAGTTAGCCCAGTGGGAACGCGATGGGCAAGGCGACACGATGGCCACATCGTGGGCGGGCCATGGCGATGAGCTTACGCAGGGAAGACCGTCGTGGCCTACAGGCCCCACCTGGGCGACGCGTCGTCGGCCTCGGCCGTGCCATCGATGTGAAGCTGGTCACTTCGAGGAGCGCCGCAGAGCGCGCAGTTGGATTCGCCCGTATGTGGAGAGTCTACGTCCGTGCCCGCTACCTCTTGCGACGTGGCCCCGGCCCTCGGATTGAGGGGAACCTCAGGGCCTGGCTCAAAGATGTGCGCCTGATGCTTGTCTGGCGCCGATGCAGTGGTTTCGTTCATGCGGGCGACCCTTTCGTCCTCGTCGTTCGGGCACGTTGTCTAACCCGAGCGTGAGGCGACAATAGCCCCCGCGCCGAGGCTAAAACGAGAGGGTAAATGCGGCAAGAAGGTAGACAAGGTTGAACAGTCGGCCAAACAGGTAGTCGATGTGGTCGGCGTCGTCGACGACCACCTTGCCGACCGTCCCGCTTCCACGGCTCTGGCGTCGACAGCCCATCACGCCGGCCCTTGTGCTAGCCGATACCCTAGACAATGACCTGAGTGGCCCGTACGTCAGGTCAGGGTGTTGTCGTGTCTTGCGGGTAGCGCGCCCGGCACTCGTCAGTGCTTGGTGTGCGCGGCATGGCTTGGTAAGTGGTGAGGGTCAGGCGAAATGATGCTGGCACGCCCCTCGCAGCCGCCTGGTAACGCCACGACGTTCGGCGTTCTCACGGACTGGTTGGAAGGCGAGTACCAGAGTGAGCTGGTTGGGAGCCTGGTGGAGGCCGCCCGCGAGTCCGGCGTCAATCTCGTTCTATTCAACAGCGGGACCTTGCGCGTGCCGTTCCACTTCGGTGAGCGGCACAACGTCGCGTACGACCTGGCCCTCTCCGACGAGATCGATGGGCTCGTCATACAGGCGGGCACCCTCGGCGCACACCTGACGCTCGACGACCTCGAGCGCTACTGCGAACGCTATCGGCCGCGGCCCATGTGCAGCATCGCCGTCGCGATCGAAGGAGCGACCGGCATCCTCGTCGATGGCCAGCAGGCGCTTCGGGACGGGATCCGGCATATGGTGGAAGACCACCAATACCGCCGCTTCGCATTCATCGGCGGCCCGGAGGGAAACAACGAGGCGCGGGATCGACTGAGCACGTTCCGCGAGGTGATGGCCGGCAGCGGGATCATGCCGCCCGATTCGTTCCTCGCGCCGGGGGACTTCACATATGAGACCGGTGTCGATGCCGTGCGAATCTTGCTCGACGAGCGGGGCGTGACCTTCGACGCCATCGTCGCCGCCAACGACGAGATGGCGCTCGGGGCCATCGACGCGCTGCGGGTCCGCAACATCCGGGTGCCGCGGGATGTGGCGGTGATCGGCTTCGACGACATCAACGAAGCCCGCTTCTGCACGCCGCCCCTCACGACGATCCGGCAGCCGGTTCGGAAGCTGGGCAGGCTTGCCATCGAGATCCTGCTGCAGCGTCTCCGGGGCGAGGATGGGGAGGCCGTCCGCGTAGTCCCTGCCGAACTCGTCGTCCGGCGCAGCTGCGGCTGCTTCTCCGACGCACGCCGCACGGCGGTGACGGGCATCGTTCCGCAGCCACCGACGCGTCCGGTGACCGACCTGACGGTCGGTGAGGCCCTGCGGCTCCGCCGCTCGCGGATCCTGGAGGCAATGCGCGAGCCCGCGGGCGGACTGCCCGATGGAATCCCGGACGGCTGGGAGGAGAGCCTCCTGGACGCCCTCGTCGCCGAGCTGCAGGGCGCTCCTGCCGGATTTGCCGAACGGTTCACCGCGTTGCTCAAGGAGATGATGAGCCCCGGTGCGACCGGCAACCACTGGCAGCCCGCGCTGTCGGCGTTGCACCGCGAGCTGATGCCCTGCCTCGCATCCGATCCGGCCATCAGCGCGCGGGCCGAGGATCTGCTGGAAGAAGCGCGGGCCCTGATCGGTGAGGCGGTCGAGGATTCGGAGGCCCAGCGCCGCCTGACGATCGAGCGCCGCACGGAAAGACTTTCGCAGGCGGCCGAAGTGCTCAGTGCGGCATTCGATCTCGATTCGCTCTGCAAAGCCCTTGGCGAGTGCCTGCCGCGGCTCGGCTTCCCGAGCGCCTACCTCGTGCTGGATGCAGAAAGCTCCTCGGCCGGTGCCCGGGTTGTCTCCGCCTACGACCCGGTGAGGGATCCCGCCGCGGTCGAAGCCCTCTGCAACACCACTATCCAGGGGACCTCGCTTCCCCGGGGCTTGCTGCCAGTCGACCGCGCCTACGCGATGGTCGTGGAGCCGCTCTTCTTCAAGGACGATCCACTGGGCTACGCCGTCTTCGAGATGGGCCCCACGGAGGCATCCACGTACGAGTCCCTTCGTGCACGCATAGGCGGCGCCTTGAAGGTGGCCTTGCTGATCGAGGAACTCCAGGTCCGGGCCGACCAGCTGCGCCAGGCCCAGAAGATGGAGACCCTCGGCCAGCTGTCGGGGGCCATTGCCCACGACTTCAACAATTTGCTCCAGGCGATCCACGGCTACGCCGAGCTGGCCAGGGCCGATGTGCCGGGCCACGCCGAGCTCGCGGCCGATCTGGACGAGATCGCTCGAGCCGCCGACCGTGCCTCCGAGCTGACGCGGCAGCTGCTCACGTTCAGCCAGCCTGCGCGGGCCAACGCTCGGGTCGTGGACGTGAATGCCTGCGTCGATCAGGCCATCCCAATGATGAGGCACCTGCTCGGCCCGACGATCCGCCTGTCGGCGACCCTGCGGCCTGAGGCGGGCAACATCCTGATCGACCCGACTCAGCTCGAGCAGGTGATCCTGAATCTCTGCGTCAACAGCCGCGATGCGATGCCTGAAGGAGGTTCTCTCACGATCGAGACGGGCAGGCGATTGGCCGCGCCGGCGGTCTCGTCGAATAGCTCGGACTCGGACCCGTGGGCCCTGGGGCCGAGAATCGCCCAGACCATGACTCTCGTCGCGATCAGTGACACGGGCTCTGGGATCCGCCCCGAGATTCGAGAGCGGATCTTCGAACCGTTCTTCACGACCAAGGAGACCGG
>PMXR01000008.1 GCA_003171035.1 Chloroflexota bacterium | reverse complement strand
TGGCTCGTGGTCGACCTCGGATCGAACGTGAGCATCTGCCAGGTGGTGCTGAATTGGGAGGCCGCCTACGCCAAGGCGTTCCAGGTCCAGATCTCCACCGACAACACCAACTGGACCGACATGTACGCCACGCTGAATGGCACCGGCGGCGTCCAAACCCTGATAGTGGGCGGGACCGGACGATACGTCCGAATGTATGGCACGGCTCGAGCCACCGGCTACGGCTACTCGCTTTGGGAATTCGGGGTCTTCCAGGGAACGCCCAACCCGACGCCATCGATCGCCCCGACCGCGACGCCGAGCCCAACGACTCCGGCATCGTTCAGCCTGATCTCGCCCGCCAACGCGTCGATGATCACGAACACCCGCCGGCCCACGTTCACCTGGAACGCCGTCTCGGGCACGGCCAGCTACCAGGTCTGGGTGAACATCTCGCGGACCGACTACGACTGGACCGCGTCCGGCAACCTGCTGGATCGTTACACCCAGATGGGCACGACGACCGGCACCAGCTTCACGCTGACCAGCGACCTCTCGGACCGCTGGACGTACAAGTGGTACGTCGTCGCCGTCGATAGCGCGGGCGGCAAGAAGCAGTCGAACATCCTGCAGTTCTCGGTCTATCTGCCCACGGTCGAGACCGTGGCGGACGGCGTCAACCTCATCAACGGCATGCGTGACATGAACAAGGACGGTGTCATCGAGCCGTACGAGGACTGGCACAACACCATCGACGTTCGCGTCGCCGACCTCCTCTCGCGGATGACACCGACCGAGAAGGCCTACCAGATGTTCTACAACGCCCAGGTCTATCCGACGGCAGGCTGGTTCTTCGGGCCGGCCCAACCGCAGGATCAGCAGAACGCACAGCTGGCAACCGCAGCGACCCGCCTCGGCATCCCGCTCGTAACCCTGGGCGACACCATTCACGGATATCAGACCAGCTATCCCACGCAGGAAGGACTGGCCGCGACCCGCGACTACAACCTCATCTATCAGTTGGGCAACATGCAGCGGACGGAGGAAGTGCCGGTCGGCGCCCGAGGCGTTCTCGGCCCTCTGGCCGAGGTAGACACCAAGGTCCTCTATCCCCGCTTCCAGGAAGGCAACGGCGAGAATGCCCTGTCGGCCGCGGCCGAAGTCCGAGCGTTGATCGCCGGCCTCCAGGGCGGCCCCGAGCTGAACCCGTCGTCGGTCCTCGCCATGGCCAAGCACTGGCCGGGCGAGGGAGCCGGCGGCGAGGCAGGCATCGTCTACGACGGCGTCACCATCAAGTACCACATGATCCCGTGGGCGGGCGCGATCGAGGCCAACACGGGCAGCATCATGCCGGGCTACGCCGGCAGCTCGTATCTCGATCCGGGCGGCCCAGGAGCCGGCGACAGCAAGCCGATCCTCGACTACCTGCGCAACACCATGGGCTACACCGGCCTGATCACCACTGACTGGCTGCCTTCGGGCACGCCGTGGATCCAGGCCGCCAACGCGGGCGCCGACGTCATGGGTGGAGCCGATCCCGGCGCGGTCGGTTTCGACATGAACACATTCATCGCCAGCGTCCCCGCGTCTCGCATCGACGATGCGGTCCGCCGCATCCTCGGGGTCAAGTTCCGGCTGGGCGTCTTCGAGGCCCCGTACGGCAATCCGTCGATTGCCGGCAACGTCTTCCACACGCCGACCAACGTGGCGCTTGTCACGCAGGCGGCGAAGGAGTCGATGACGCTGCTGAAGAACACCGGCGTCCTGCCGCTCCGACTCAACTCGGGCGATGCGCTCCTGGTGACCGGCGCGCGCGCCAACGACGGGCCGAGCTGCTGCATCTGGACCAGCTACTTCCATACCGAGTACGGCACACAAACGATGTACCAGGCCATCCAGACTCGTGCTCAACAGGCCGGTCTGAATGTCTACTTAGACACGGCCCCCGTAACACCGAAAGCCGCGATCGTCATCGTGGGCGAGCCGTCCTACACGCACGCTACGAACTGGGACATCAATTCGCCCTTCCTGCCCGCGGACCAGCTGGCGATCATCCAGAACCTGCGTAACCAGAACATCCCGACCGTGGTTGTGTACGTCATGCCGCGGCCGTATGTCATCACCACTGAGAACGGCATCGCCAACGCGATCGTGGTCGCATATCGCTCGGGCGAAGGCGGTGGACCCGCCCTGGCTCAGATGCTCTTCGGCGACTACTCCCCGACCGGCAAGCTGCCCTTCCAGCTGCCGCGCGACATGACCCAGATCGGCACGGACACTCCCACTAATCAACTCGAGAAGTGGGACCTGCCGTACGACCTGGGCGCCACGGACGCCGAGCGGACGGCCATTCGCAACTCGATCAACGCCGGCCAGGCACCGGCGACCACCTACGGCAACCCGCTCTATCCGTACGGGGCCGGCATCCAGGGCTTTGGGCTCACGGACACGACGGCGCCCGTGGCGTTTAGCCCGACCGCCCCGGCCAACGGCTCGACCGTGACCACCGCGCCGACCCTGACCTGGGCCGCCAGCTCGGATCCCGAGACGGGCATCAAGAACTACCAGGTCTGGCTCGACGGGGCCAACCTCGCCACCGTAACGACCACCACGTACTCGCTCGCGGGCCGCAAGATCGCCAACGGCTCGCATAGCTGGTACGTAGTGGCGACGAACTGGGCGGGTCTGACCACGAAGAGCAGCACCTTCTCGTTCACCTTCTCGGACACGACGGCGCCCAACGCCTTCGATCTCCTGGCGCCGGCCAACGCCGCCTCGGTGGCGGGCGCGACCCAGACGCTCGTCTGGGAGAGCGCGTCGGACGCCGGCGGCGGCATCGACCACTACGAGGTCTGGCTCGACGGCTCGAACGTGGCCACGGTTGCCGCCTCGGGCAGCGGGCCGACCACGGCCAACCTCGCGCTGAACATGCCGGTAGTGGCATCGTCGACGCAGGTCGGCACCAATCCGCCTCAGGCCGCCGTCGATGGCAATCTGACGACTCGCTGGGAGAGCGCCTACGCCGATCCTCAATGGATTTACGTGGACCTCGGGCAGTCGATGGAGGTCACGCACGTCAAGTTGACCTGGGAGACGGCGGCCGCGAGCGCCTACCAGATCCAGGTCTCGAATGACGCGGCAACCTGGACGTCCATCTACTCGACGACCACGGGCGCCGGCGGGGTCGCGGACATCACGGGCCTGCGGGGCTACGGACGCTACGTCCGTGTCTACGGCTCGGCCCGGACGACCGGCTACGGCTATTCACTCTGGGAGTTCGAGGTCTATGGCGGACCGGCGATGAGCTACGTCCGCACCGGCCTCTCGCTCGCCGGCCACACCTGGTACGTCGTGGCGGTCGACACGGCCGGCAATCGGCGCCAGTCCACCAGCACCTACACCTTCACCGCGCATTAGCGCCTTCGTACACCAGGGCGGTGGTTCTCCGACTGAAGCCTCGCCTCCAACAGGCAAGCGGGTGCCCAGGCGGCACTCTCAGGAGAAGAACCACCGCCCATTATTTGACTTGAGGACCCAAGCGGCGCCGGAGAGTCCGGGCGCGGGTCGAATGTCCGGCCCTACGGAAGGTTGCGTATCCGCAACCTCACGCATTGATTGCCGCGCTGCCTCACAGCCAGATTGGTCATACGCGCGTTCCAGTCTGTTCAGCGGAGGAGAAGTACATCCATGAGTCAACCAACGGTGCGGCGCAGAAGGATATTCGCGCTGGCGCTCGTCGTCGGACTGGTGGCAAGTGCCGTCGGCCTTACTGGCTTCTCGGCGGTAAGAGCCGCGGACCCGCTCATCTCGCAGGGCAAGACCGTCACCTGCTCGTCGGTCGAGGGCGCCGGCACGCCGTGCGCAGCAGCGGTCGACGGCAACACCGGCACTCGCTGGGGAAGCCAGTTCAGCGATCCGCAATGGATCCAGATCGACCTCGGCGCCACCGCAACCGTCACTCAGGTGGTGCTCAACTGGGAGACCGCCGCGGGCAAGAGCTTCCAGATCCAGACGTCTGCCGACGCCACGAACTGGACGAACATCTACACGACTACCACCGGCACCGGCGGTATCCAGACTCTGACCGTCGCGGGCTCCGGTCGCTACGTGCGCATGTACGGCACGGTCAGGACCACCGGCTACGGCTACTCGCTGTGGGAGTTCCAGGTATTCGGCACGTTCGGTCCGGTGCCCACTCCCACGCCGACCGCCACCCCAACGCCGACCGCGACTTCGACCGCGACTTCGACCGGGACTCCGGCCGGCTGCGGAACGACCAACGTGGCGCTCAACAAGACGGCGACCGCGTCATCGATCGAGAACGCCGGCACGCCGGCGTCGGCGGCCGTCGACGGCAACAACGGCACCCGCTGGTCGTCGGCCTACAGCGACCCACAGTGGCTCGTGGTCGACCTCGGATC
>PMXR01000004.1 GCA_003171035.1 Chloroflexota bacterium | reverse complement strand
GACGTATCCTCCGTCGTTCGAAATCCAACGGTCAGCTTGCTGGCTCGGAAACTACGTGGCCTTCCGTCACCGAATTGGTCGCCCGTGGTTCCACTTCAGCCCAAGGGTGATCGGCCAGCGATCTATTGTGTGGCCCCGTTTGGGGGAACGGTTGATCCCTATTTTGATCTGGCTCGGGCTTTGGGAGACGACCAGCCGTTCTATGGTCTGCAAATCCCCGGATTGGAGCCGGGTCAACCGTCTGTGGCGACGCTGGAAGAACTGTCCGGCTTTATGATTCAGCACATCCTAGATGCGCATGGGGTATCTCCTAGGATCTTGATGGGATGGTCATCCGGTGGCTTAGTAGCGTTCGAAATGGCTCAGAAGCTGAGGTCCAGAGGAGAAGAAGTTGATCTTGTTTTCCTACTGGATACCGGATTTCCGGACAATGAGTTGCCAGATCAAGATCGGATAGACCGCAGTGCAATGGAATGGCTGGCGAGGTTGTATAAGTTGCCCGCCGATTTCATCGAAACAATACCTTGGCAAAGTTCGGAAGATGAACGACTCCAATACGTTTGGCAGCGGGTGCGGGAGGATGGCGCAAACGTCGGAATAGAGCTTGAGGAAGTTAACACTGCCTATCAGTTCTCAAAGTCTCAAATGCACAGGCTACTTGAATACTCCGTCCAGTTGTATTCAGGCAAGGTCGTGATTCTGACCGCTTCGGAGCATGAGAACGACGAGGGCGCTCATGATTCTGGCGACGAGCGCGCCGTTGACCAGGATTGGAGACCCTGGATCAAGGGGGCAATTGATGTTATCGGCGTGCCGGGCAGTCATGAAGACATGGTATTTCCTCCCTGCGTCGATACGTTGGCGAGGACCATTCTGAGCTTCACCGATTCCTCGACCGCTGCAGAGGCTGGCGAAATGAGCGGCTCGTGCGCGGCCGGCACGTCGAGCGTGCCCCTACAGTAGGATCCAGGCGGCATTGGAGGAGGTTGCACACCATGGCGGCTAATGAGCGCTAGCACGTGCGCGCCCCCGACGGCAGGACCATCGACATGGTGGCTGCGCATTTCGCTGATTTCGCCACTCTGGTTCGCCGGATTTCGCCACCCTGGTTCGCGGGTTTTCGCCGCGTTCTCGGAGGCCGCGCCAGCGGCCGACGCAGGGCGTCAATTCATCCCCTGTTCCTCACCTCCTTGCAGCTTCGATTGTCGGCGTAGTGTGCCACGAGCTCAGCGGTCATCGGCCGTCGCCGCCGCGTCAACCGAGGACTTCGCCGGCTCCGCCCGGCGCATCGACTCGCCGCGCAGCTCGATCCGATGCGCTCCGGCGAGCAGCCGGTCGAGGATGGCATCGGCGATCGTCGCTTCACCGAGGTTCTCGTGCCAGAGCGCGATCGGGAGCTGGCTCGTGACGATGGTGGAGCGCAGTCCCGCCCGGTCCTCGATGACTTCGAGCAGGTCCGCGGCGGCCTGATCGGCGAGCGGCTGCAGGGCGAAGTCGTCGAGCACGAGAACGTCGGTCCGAGCCCAGGCTCGCATCAGTCGAGGCAGCCGGCCATCGGCCCTCCCTGCCGCAATCTCCGCGATCAGACGTGGTGTTCGGACATAGAGCGCACTGTGTCCGGCCCGGATGGCCGACAACGCCAGTGCGCAGGCGATGTAGGTCTTGCCGACACCGGTCGGGCCGACAACCATCACGCCCTGGTGGCTGTCCACCCAGCCTGCCCGCGCCAGGTCGAGCAGCACGCCACGGTCGAGACCTCTTGGCACGCGAAAGTCGATGTCCTCGATCGAGGCATCCAGCCGGAGCTTGGCCGTCCGAAGGCAGCGCTCCAGACGGCGGTTCTCCCGTTCGGTCACTTCCCGGTCCACGAGTAGGCCAAGGCGATCCTCGAAGCCAAGACCGCCATAGGCCGTCGGTTGTTCGCGCTGTTCGGCGAGGCCATGGGCCATGCCGGCGAGATTGAGGCCGTAGAGCTTGTCGAGCGTGGGAGTCATAAGCACGTGATCTTCCTTTCAGCGGTAGTAGGCGGGGCCGCGGACGTTGGCGTGGTCGCTCCTCGGACGAACCGGTGGAGCGTCCGGCAGGGGCGTTCGATCCAGACCGCGCTTCAGGATCGAGTCGACGCTTCGGTATCCGATCGCACCGGCGGCGAGGGCGCGTTCGCAGGCAGATTCCAGGCGCGCCGCTCCATAGCGATCGCCCAGACGCAGGACGCCCAGACACGAGCGGAAGCCCTGCTCGGGATGAGCGCGGCCCGCGAGGATGGCCGAGACAAAGGCACCGGTCGAAGGTCCGGCCTGCTCGCCCCAGGCCACGATGCGGCCCGGAGTCCACTCCCGATGCGCCCGATGGCTCGCCGGCATATGGGCATCGACCGTGGTGTGGCGACCGACTGCGGAACTCCGAACGTGGCTCGCCACCCGGCGGCCACGAACGAAGATCTCGACCGTGCCCGCACTGATCCGGACCTCCGCCCGTTCGCCGACGAGTTGGTATGGGACGCTGTAGTAGTGGCGGTCGACCTCGAGGTGGTAGTCGATGCTGACCTTGGCCCGCTTCCAGGTTCCGAACTCATAGGGCCGGGAAGGCAGCGGCTTCAGCGCCGGCGCATCGATCGCCTCAAAGACGCTGCGTCGCGTTCCTTCGAGCTTTCGGAAGGGCCGGGCATTCAGCCAGGTGAGGCGCTCTCTGATGGCCGCGTTGGCCTCGGCGAGACTGAAGAAGGTTCGATTGCGCAGGGCCGCGAGGATCCAGCGTTGCGCCACCTGGACGCCGACCTCGACCTTCGCCTTGTCGCGCGGTTTGCGAGAACGGGCCGGGATGATGGCGGAGCCGTAGTGGGCCGCGAGATCGGAGTAGGTGCGGTTGAGATCAGGCTCGTATCGATGGGCGTGATCGACCGCGGAGTGGAGATTGTCGGGCACGAGAATGGAGGGCACCCCGCCGAAGAACTCGAAGGCCCGGACGTGCGCGGCGCACCAATGGATCAATTCCTGGGAGGGCAGCGCCTCGGCATAGGTGTAGCTCGACGCTCCGAGAACCGCGACGAAGAGCTGGGCCCGGCGGATCTCGCCGGTCGCCGGGTCGACGATCGGGATCGTGTCGCCGGCGAAGTCGAGGAACAGCTTCTCGCCGGCGTGATGGTCCTGACGCATGACGAGATCGAGCTTGCCGACATACGCGTGATAGGACTCGGTGAACCAGGTGTAGCCGAAGCCGTCAGGATGACGCTCTCGGTATTCGGACCACAGCAGAGCCTGCGTCACTCCTGGCCGGCGCAGCTCGGCGTGGACGATCTCCCAGTCCGGGACCGGACGGGCCAGGATCGCCGGCGGCGGCGCGGGCCGTCCGAAGAGCCGCTCTTCTAAGCCGCGGTCGTCGAGGTCGTCGGGCAGCGGCCAGGTAAGACCGGCGGCCTCGGCCCTTGATAGGTAGTTACGGACCGTCGTGCGCGGCAGGTGGGCCGCGATGGCGATCTCGGTTGGGGACAGGTTCTTGGCCTGGGCAAGCCGCAGGACTTCTCTGATCTGGCGCATAGCAGAACGGGGACGGGGCACCGGCATCTCTCCTCGATGGACTTCATCGAGAGGGAGGGTGCGGTGTCCGACGAACTCACGTCGGTGCTGCTGGCGATCTCCGAGGCCGGGCGGCCATTACGCGTGAAACGCGCGGCCAAAACCCGTGAAACGCGCGGCCAATTCCGGCGAATTCA
>PMXR01000011.1 GCA_003171035.1 Chloroflexota bacterium | reverse complement strand
GCAGGCTCCGCCCAGAACCCGATCACCCTCAACCGCTACCTCTATGCCAACGCCAACCCGGGCACTTTGGTCGATCCTGACGGTCACTGCGCGTCCGGAAACGCGAACAACTGGAACTTCGACACTCGATCGCTAGCCTGTACCCCAACTGCCATGACCCAGGCCCAGAACCAGGCGACCGCCGAACATGCACGCAACAAGTACCTCAACGGTCAGCTCAACGCTGACTTCAAGAAGTCCGTCGCCGACGCCAAAGAGGCAGCGGCCAAGCCCCGAGACTGTGGGTTCCTTGGCAGTGGTTGCCTCGATGACCCGGGCAAGGCTGTCGGCGGCTTTAGCAATGGCTTGAACCAGGGATGGCAGCACACTGGCGGAGCGCTTTGGAACAGCGCTGGCGACATGAAGGATTGGGCGATCAGTAATCCGACGGTGATATTGACAGCTGTGGCCCTAATCACTGTCGCGGCGGGCTGCATGACCGTCGGAGCCGCTATCTGCCTGACCGCGGCGGCGATCGGCGGGGCATCGGGTGCGCTTGGATACACGGGCGGCGTCGCGGTGCAGAACGTGCAGCAGCATGGGTTGGATCCATCACACTTGATGGACACGTGGGATCCAGGGCAGATGTTGGTGGCAACAGCGGCCGGTGCGGGAACGGGAGTCGCCTGTGCCTCCGAGGTTGGCGTTGGTTGTCTGATTGGTGCTGCAACGACGTCTGGAGCGCAGTACGGTTCTACCCCCGGCGATCATAATCTCGGTGGCTATGTGTCAAACATGACGGCAGGAGTCATCCTCGCCAAGCTGGGTGGCCCAACGGTGGACAAGGATGCTGACGGCTCCGTCAATTGGAGCGCCGTGCCGTTCGGCATCGCCAAGGGTGCGGGGGAGGGAACTGCAGTGGGATCGTTGTTAACTGACTTCCTCAAGCGGCTAGGGCTCGCGAAGTGATCGTTCAGCTGGTATGGCAAGGCTCCATCGTGTTCTTGCTGGGCCGAATAGGTGGAGCCCAAGTAGCCCCTACTCATTTTGGGTCGTGGCAGCATCCCCCACGCTGGGCTGGCATCTTGTTCGGCTCAATTGGTGGCGCGGTCAACCCCTACCGGCTCTCAACCGAACTGCTCGGCCTGACCTGGTTGCTGGGTGGGCTACTCGATTACTTGACTGGAGACCCGGGTCCGCCACTCGGTCAGATCATCGCTGCAGTCTGCCTTCTGGCGCTCGCTGGCTTCGTCGTATGCTGGGCCGTCGTCAGTGTGTGGCCAAGCCTTAGAAACTGGCGGGCCCCCAGATAGGGCCCGGCCGACTTCGTCCCTACTTGGCGATCCGGCCGGTCACGACACTCACTTCGTGTACGACCGGATCGGCGACCTCGTCGAATCGGACACTGCCTGGAACGGCTCTGCTTCAACTCTGGGCATCCGCGCCCTGGCCGCATATGACGACCTCAGAGAGGTCGTCGCCACATGCACGCCCAACGCCGTCGCGGCCGGCTGCAACGCTTCCAACATCACGTCCGGCGGCACAGCCAACACTCTGGCCTGGGGATACACGTACGACCAGATGGGCCACCAGGTCACGGCAACGCCACCCCTCAATACCTACACCCACCTCGCCGGAACAAGCTCCACCTACGAGCGCAACGGCCACGAGACCGGCACTGTCTCCAGCGACGGAACGAGCTCTCGCACGACCAGCCTGACCTACGACCATCTCGACCGGGCCACGGCTACGAGCGTCACCACAACCGCTCTCGGCACTCTGACCACGACGGTCACCTTCGACTCTCTCGGTCACCAGACCCAGGTGGCCACGACGGGAACCTCCACCGACACCCTCGCCCAGACCTACGACGCGCTCGGCCGCCTGCTCTCGATCAGCCGCGGCGGAACCCCGATCACGGCCTATACCTACAACCCCGATGGCACCGCCGCCACAAGGACCGACAACAACACAAGCTCCTATGCCTTCACCTACACCACCCTTGGCCAGCTACTGAGCGCCACACTGCCCGCTGGCGAAGGCACCGCCACCTACACCTGGCAGCTCGACGGCAATCTCGCCACAAGAACCTGGGGCAGCTCCGCCATTGCCGGCACCTACTCATACGACGGCGCCAAGCGCCCGACCGCGCTACACATCCGCCTTGGCGGCGCGGTCAGCGCCAGCGTCCTAGCGCGCACGTACGACCCCGCCGGCAACGTGACGAGCGAAACCCAGAACCTCGCCGGGGTCAGCGGCTCCGGCAACACGGCTCTGGCAGGCTCGGGCACCGAGACCTTCAGCTACGA
This sequence comes from Chloroflexota bacterium, assembly GCA_003171035.1. GTDB lineage: Bacteria > Chloroflexota > Limnocylindria > Limnocylindrales > CSP1-4 > Fen-1039. The sequence continues at coordinate 5,078 of PMXR01000011.1, read as the reverse complement.
CGCCGCCAACCGTCTGGTTGCCAGCGGCTTCGGAGCACCGGGCGCCCAGACCGAGACCCGCACATACACCTACGACCCCGACTCGAACCGGACCAGCGTCACCGAGTCCGGGGTTGCCTTCTACTCCTTCTACGACCACACCGACGCCCTTGTCACCAAGAACTCCACCAACACGGCTCCGAGCCCCGGAACGGCCTGCACGACACTGGGCTTCTGCTACGACGCCTTTGGCGATCTGACGACAAGCTCGCCTTCGAGCCCAGACTCCTCGACGCTCGTCCCAACCACTTACGCGCTCGACCCCGCAGGCCACCTCACCGCCATCACCGACGGCACGGCCGCCGATGCAGTCGGCTTCACGCTCGACGCCCTTGGCCGACACGCGACCCAGACCGTCGGCTCCAACCCGACCAGCGCTTACAGCTACCTTGGCACCAGCGACTCGATCACGACCATCGCCGCCTCTACCGGCACGACCTACAGCACGATCGACGCCATCGGCGATCGACTCGCGACCACGGTTGGTGGAGTGGTGGGCTGGATCGTCCCGGACCTCCACGGCAACGTCGCCGCGGCGGTTAGCTCGGGCTCAGCGCCGGCCTTCGTCAACGCCTTCCGCTTCGACCCATACGGGGAGACAGTCGCCAACTGGACCGCATCGAGCGGTTCGGTGGCTCTGCCCTGGCGCTACCAGGGCCGGATTCTGGAGTCCGCGGGTAGCTCCACCTCATCGGACCTCTATGACTTCCAGGCCCGCTCCTACGACCCGAGTCTCGGCATCTTCATGAGCTTCGACTCGGTCTCAGGCTCCGCGCAGAACCCGATGACCCTCAACCGCTACCTCTACGCCGGCGCTAACCCGGAGACATTGGTCGATCCTGATGGGCATTGCGTTTGGGATTTCTGCATCGGCGAAGGGACGGCCCTCCTCGTGGGCGGCATCGTCGTCGTTGGCGCCGCCGTCAGCGTTGCCGTTGCCCAAACGAATCCAGATGTCCGACGAGCAGAGGGCGATGCGATCGCGGCGGCAAACGGCTGGTGGCTATCGGGGGGTCCATTCGTCGAGCTTGGCCACAAGGCAACCGTGGCAGCGGCTCCAATTCTCTGGGCTGCCCAGTTGGTTGCCAACGACTTGGTATCGCATTTCCGGCCTCCCACGCCTTACGCGCCCAAGTGGGACCCAATTGACGTTGACACGGCAACAGGAGGGGGCAACTTCTGCAGTGGCCTTGGGCGTGTGCTTTGCAAGCTCATCCTTGGCGTACCCGCCTTCCTAGTCGTGGCTGCCACCGTTGTCTGCGGACTTACGGACATTGGCCAGCACCTCTGTAGCCGCCGAAGTCCCTCCGCGGCGCCGTCACCAACGCCGTCTCCGACGCCGTCTCCGACGCCGTCTCCGACGCCGTTGCCGAGTCCCTCCAAGTCCTCATCAGGAAAGTCGCTGATGCCGCCCAATCCGACATCGAACTCGTGGCAGCGCAGGGTCGGCCCGCTGTGAGCGGCACTCTCCAGTCATCGTCCATGCAGAGTAGGTATGCTCCGTCTAGGGCCGTGTGGTTCCGTGGAGCAGCCGTGAGTGCGCACATGGAGAATAGGTAGTTGACTATCCAAGACATTCCGCTGTGGCTCCTGGCAGCACTTGTGCTCGCCGAAGTCGGATTCTGGATCGTTGCCGCACGCGATTTGCGGGATTTACGAAGACGGGGAGCACGTCGCTCAGGAATGGCGTTCGTCGTAGTTGCCGCCTTTCTGGCAGCTTCGATACCTCTGGCCTGGCTGCTACTCGGGCTCCGTCTGGAGTTACTCCCAATGGGCCTGATGGTGGCGCCGCTCTACGCGGCAACGTACTTCCCGACGCAGGTGATCGCGCTGACTGGAGGCCCGCGTCGCCGTTGGCGTCTGTTCATGGCAATTCATGAGCTCAACACGCGCGGTGCACAGATCTTGGCCGGGACGCCGTCCGATTCTGATCTGGAATGGCTGGCAAACCAGTCGAGCGCCATCAATCTACTGAGAGAGCCCGAGTCATCTGATCTAGTGGACCTCTGGCAAGCAAAGACCTCTGCTGCGCTGTCATCTGATGGATCGGCTGGAGCCTACGACCGCGATGTCGTGCGGAGCGAGCGCATCGTGGCCCTTCAGGACCGGCTGTTCGCCGACTTTCGTGCCCGCAAGTCACGACAGAGACGCGACATTCGGACGCGATAACTGCTCTTGGGGCACCGCCGCCTACACCTGGCAGCTCGACGGCAATCTCGCCACAAGAACCTGGGGCAGCGCCGCCATTGCCGGCGCCTATACATACGACGGCGCGAAGCGCCCGACCGGGCTGTACATCCGCCTTGGTGGCGCGGTGTCGGCCAGCGTCCTCGCCCGTACATACGATGCCGCGGGCAACGTCACGAGCGAAACCCAGAACCTCGCCGGGGTCAGCGGCTCCGGCAACACGGCTCTGGCAGGCTCGGGCACCGAGACCTTCAGCTACGACGCCGCCAACCGTCTGGTTGCCAGCGGCTTCGGAGCACCGGGCGCCCAGACCGAGACCCGCACATACACCTACGACCCCGACTCGAACCGGACGCGCGTCACCGAGTCTGGCGTCACCTTCTACTACTTCTACGACCACACCGACGCCCTTGTCACCAAGAACTCCACCAACACGGCGCCGACTCCCGGAACGGCCTGTGCGACTCTTGGCTTCTGCTACGACGCCTTTGGCGATCTGACGACAAGCTCGCCTTCGACGCCGGATAGTTCGGCGCTCATCGCGACCACCAGTTCGTACGACCCGGCGGGCCACCTCACGGCCATCACCGGCACGAGCGCCGACGCTGTCAGCTTCACCATCGACGCCCTGGGCCGACACGCGAGCCAGGCCGTCGGCTCCAACCCAACCAGCACTTACTCCTACCTAGGCACCAGCGACTCGATCACGACCATTGCCAGCACCGCCGGTACCACCTACAGCACGATCGACGCCATCGGCGATCGACTCTGCACAGGAGTTGGTAGCGCGATCGGCTGGATCGTCCCCGACCTTCACGGCAACGTCGCCGCGGCGGTTAGCTCAGGCTCCGCGCCGGCATTCGTCAACGCCTTCCGGTTCGATCCATATGGCGAGACCGTCGCAAACTGGACCGCAGGCAGCGGTTCGGTATCTCTGCCCTGGCGCTATCAAGGCCGGATCCTGGAGTCCGCGGGCAGCTCCACCTCGTCGGACCTCTATGACTTCGCTGCCCGCAGCTACGACCCGAGCCTGGGCGCCTTCACGAGCTTCGACTCGGTCGCAGGCTCGGCGCAGAACCCGGCGACCCTCAACCGCTACCTGTATGCCGGAGCCAACCCGGCCACGCTGGTGGACCCGGACGGACACTGCGTTGAAGATGCGTGCGTCATAGAGGGGGGAACTGCAATCTACCTGTTGGCTATCGCCACCGTCACGCTCTACAGTTTTGCCGTGGCTCAAACGAGTCCAGAAGTTCGAGCCGCGGAAGGCAACGCGGTGGGATATGGCCTGCAGAACATATCCCAAGGTGTAGTCACCGCGGCGATAGTGGGCTTGACGGCGTGGGACGTTGGGACGACCAGCATCAGGAGGTTCTTTGAACCGCCCAGGGTCTGGAAGAAGATCGGCGACCTCAAGAAGCTCAAGCTTCCATCTCAACCCGACGCTGATGATCCCCATACCCCTGGCAATGGCCCCCTCAGAAATCTCCCCCCATGGATTCCCAAGAACATCGCTAAGCTGCTGACGCTCGGCGCTGCGGTCATCACAACCATCGGGGGCCCCATTCTCTGTGCTCTGGGCGAGACCGGTGACTACCAGTGCAACAGATCCAGCAGACCCCGCCCGACGCCGACGGCGACGCCGACATCTACCCCTAGCTCTATGCAGCCGTGGATACCGTCCCCTACCGTGAAACCAAAGACCCTCTGGCCCTCGACGACTCCAAACTCTTCGTCGTCGGCTACGCCCTCGATGACGTTCTACTCGTCTGCGCGGGCGAGGGTCCTGTGATTGCAGTCACGTCACACCACGACCGCCCTCGTCTATCTAGTGGGCAGAAGGCCTTGGAGGATACGGAGTGAGCCAGCAGGCATCAATTGCTCTTCAGCTTGCCATCGGTCTGATCGGCGAGGTCTGCCTGGCCGTGGCGGCTCGAGACAGCTGGCGAGTTCTCCGCCGCAGAGGCGCCCGTCGGATCGCCTTTGCGCTACTGGCTGCCACCTATCTACTAGCGATAGGGGCCCCCTTCGCGTACTGGTTCGTATGGCTCTGGCAACCGTGGCTGGACGTATCACTCCTGGCGCCTTTCGCCCTGCTATATCTCTTCCCTGGACGGCTGGTTTCCTGGACCGGCGGCCCAACTCGATTGCGCCGGCTTTGGGTGGCATTGATCGCCATCAACAATCGGTGGGAGCATCTCTTCGAGGACGAAGACGCAGTGGCATCTGACGCAGAGTGGCTGGCTGCCCGATCGGCCGAACTTGACGATTTGCGGTCCCCCGAGTCAGACGAACTGGTCGACCTGTGGCAGGCCAAGATCTCCGATCGGCTGAACGACGACGATCCTGAAGGCTACGAGGCCCGCTCGCTGGAGAGGAACGATCGCATCGAAGGGCTTCAGTTCAAGATACTCGCCGACTTCTTCTGGCCAGGCTGGGACTCCCCGCCCGGTTGAACTGTGACCGAGGATGCCTGGACGCTGTCACTCGCACTACAAACCGCCTATACCTACAACCCCGACGGCACCGCTGCCACCCGGACCGACAACAACACAAGCTCCTATGCCTTCACCTACACGACCCTGGGTCAACTCCAGACCGCGGTGCTGCCAACTGGCGAAGGCACCGCCACCTATACCTGGCAGCTAGACGGCAATCTAGCAACAAGAACCTGGGGCAGCTCAGCCATCGCCGGCGCCTACTCATACGACGGTGCCAAGCGCCCGATAGGGCTGTACATCCGCCTTGGCGGCGCGGTCTCGGCCAGCGTCCTCGCGCGCACGTACGATGCCGCCGGCAACGTCACGAGCGAAACCCAGAACCTCGCCGGGGTGCGCATTTCGCTGAATTCG
>PMXR01000041.1 GCA_003171035.1 Chloroflexota bacterium | reverse complement strand
GCATGGCCCTTGCGAATGGCGGAGATGATGAGGGCCTCGTCCGGCTCGGCGATGCGCCACATCGACTTGAAAAGCACGACGAACAGGATCAAGACGACGAGGATGCCGACCCCGACGGCGGCCAGGAGGATCTGAGAATCAGTCATCGCGGGAGCCTCACGCTATCAGTCGGCGCCACCTCAACCGTTCGCCCCCCCAGGCTGCCGACCACGAGGACCTGGGTGTTCTTCTTGATAGTCGATTCCGGATCCGCGGCGGAGGCGAGGAATCGCTCCGTCCCCTGCCGGACCTCGATCAACACCTCTCCGAGGTGCCCTGGGGTGATGTCCGCGGTTACGCGCCCCATCTTGCCGATGACGTCGTACGACACGCTAGCCTCTCCGAACGCTGTCTCGTAATGCCTGCCCATGGTAATGGTTCCACAGCCCACGGTCGGGGGTAGCGCGCCACTTTTGATACGTTCGCTGGAGCGGTGACCGGCGTTCCCACCATGCGTATGACCGCGGCGAGCGGCTCGGGGTTCGGTCGTGGAATCGAAGTGGCCCGCCCGGAGGACCGGGCGGGCCACTTGAACGCGTGCGGGGTGGGTTAGTGGCTCGGCAGGTGCCCGACCGGGATCAGAGCCGCCTGAGCGGCGCCGTTCGCATCGTCGAGACTGACGACCATCCAGCCCAGGGACGGAGTGGTCGTCTGGAGAGCCAGCTTCGCGGCGAGCGGCAGCGTTGCCGAAGCGCCCGACGCGAGCGAGATGAACTGGCCGTTGGAGAGGCTCGGGGTGAAGGCGTTGTATGCCGCCGTCCCCGGAACCGAGTCGATGGTGCCGTTGATCAGGTCGAAGCCGGTGATCGCGTAGCTGAACGTGGGCGACGCGCTGGTGATGCCCATGACTCCGGCGAGCGCCGGCAACTCGATGACCGAGCCGTTCATCGGCGCGTCCGCGTAGAACGCGGCGAGAAGGTTGCCGGAGGCGTCGAACGTGAACGAGGCCTCGACACCGTTGAAGGCTCCGGTCGTGATGGCACCGAGGTCTGTGCCGACCACGAAGTAGTCGGGCGCGCCGTCACCGTTGGTGTCGATTGCGATGTCGAACTCGGCGGCCGCGGCGTTGGACCACTGGTGCCAGCCGTTGATGGCGAAGATCAGGCACTCGTCGGTCGAGCCGCCGCCGCAGGCCGCACCCGGCTGCGACTGAACGCCGACCGCCCGGATGCTGGAAATGCCGGTGGTGTGGTCCGTGTCGGTGACGCCCGTGGAGTAGACGTCGGCGGTACCGCTGTGGATGCCTGAGTTCTTGAGCGAGACCTGGGAGTTGGCCACGCCGCCCGTCACGTGGTACGGCGCCGCCGGTCCGGCTGCGACCGCCGAATCGCCGCGCGGGACGACCAGGAACGGAACGTGAAGCTGGTAGATGCCGGTGCCGGTCGTAGTCGGCGTGGCCGAAACCACTCCTTCAACGGCCAGAACCGTGCCGGGGCCGGGGCCGGAGAACGTGTCCATGGTGGGCAGCGCCTTGACCGCGGCTGAGGTCATCGACAGAGTCACCGAAACGTCGCGCGATCCGTGGGCCGGAACCGTGACGCTCGAGGGCGAGACCTTCACCTTGGCGCCGGACGAGCTGCCGACGAAGCCGGCGGTCAGCTTGTAGGCGATCGCCTTGGAGCCCTTGTTCTCGATAGTGAAGCTCTTGACGCTCGAGAACGAGCCTGTCAGCGGCTTGTAGCCGAACGCCAGGCTGTCGAGATGATCCTTGGTCACGGCCAGGGCGGCCGTGGTGCTGGCCAGCTGGGCCTGGACCACGCCGGAGCCTGCGCCGAGCGGGTCGTAGCCGATGATCTTGGCCGAGGCGTTGGACGCGGTGCTCATGATCGCGGCCTTGACTTCATTCACCGACCAGTGCGGGTTGGCCGCCAGAACGAGCGCGGCGATGCCGGCGACGTGTGGCGTTGCCATCGACGTGCCCGAGTCGACGAGGACATCGTTGCCGGTGCCCATGCCGGCGGCAACGATGCTGACGCCGGGTGCGGTGACGTCGGGCTTGAGCGCGCTGTCACCGAACCGCGGCCCGTACGAGGTGAAATCGGCGAGTTGCTTGTAGGTGGGATTGGTCAGCAAGCCGGCCGAGGAGATCGTCACGGTCGTGCCGTTCGCGTCGATCAGGGCCGGTCCGTCCGACTCGAGAACGCCGATGAACGGGATCGTGACCCCGGCGATCGGTCCCTCGAACGGAGGCAGGCCGGCGCCGACGTTGACCATGATTACGGCCGCGGCGCCGTGAGCCTGGCCGAACTGCGCGCGTGCGACGCGGGCGCAGGTGCCGCGCTGGGTTACGACGATGTCGCCGTGGGCGACACCCGAGTAGTCACCGTCGGCACAGCCGAGGGAGATGCTCCCGCCGGACATCAGGACGTCCAGCTTGCCGGTTACCGGAAGCGGGCCGTTGTTGGCATTCAGAGCACTGATCCCGGTCCCGATCCCGATCGTGGCGCCGGGGAAACTGGCGTTCGTGTCCAGCGCGGCCACGGAGATGGTCCGCGAGCTGCTGGCGGGAGTGCTGGTCAGGTACGCGCCCGAGCCGGAGTTGCCGCTCGCGGCCACGACGACGACTCCGGCCCGAGAAGCGTTCTCGGCCGCGACGGCGTCGGGGGTGTCGGAGGTGCCGAAGTCGGAACCGAGCGACATGCTGATGACGTCGGCGCCGTCCTGGACCGCCTTGTTGATTGCCTCGGTGACCACGTCTGAGCTGCCGTTGCAGCCGAAGACCCGGTAGATGTACAGCTGGGCATTCGGGGCCACGCCGGGACCGATCTTGAAGTCGGTGGAGCCGTAGATCGAGGGGTCGTACGGCCCGTGGTAAGTGGCGCCGGTCGAGAGCTCACCGAACCCGGCGGCCGTGCTGGCCGTGTGGGTACCGTGGCTGTTGCAGTCGAGCGGGTTGGGATCGGGGTGCGGTATGGTCGCCGGCGATCCGGACGGAGCGCTGGCATCGTAGGCGTCACCCACGAAGTCGTACCCGACGGGGATCTTGGCACTGGGGAAGGCCACGGTCGTGCCGTCGGAGTTGTAAGCCGGCGCCGTGGTGTCGTGGGCCAATCCATAGGTGTAGTCGGCCGGATTACCGGAGCCACCGAAGTCGGCATGGTAGAAGTCCACACCGGTGTCGATGACGGCGATCTTCTCGCCGGCGCCGGTCTGTCCGGTGGCGCTCCACGCCTGCGGAACACCGACGAAGGGCACGCTCTCGGTCAGCGACGGCTTGTACGTCGGCACGAGATGGACGGCGATGACGCCGGGCAGCGCCGCTACCGCGGCGACGGAAGCGGCGGCCAGGTGGATGTGAACGCCGTTGTACGCGTCCTGGACCTGGCTGATGATCTTGCCGCCGTGCTGGCGGATCGAATCAACGACGTTGGTCTGGTTGGCCTTGATCTGGCCCCGCCAGGTGTCACGCTGGGACTTGGTCACGCTCGTGCCGTTGTCGGTGGCATTGCCGACCAGAGCCGCAACGGGCTGGTCGGCGAGCTCGACCATGAGATCAAGCTGGCGATTCTTGTCGATCAGGAACGGCAGTACTTGCGGATCGATATGACTCACGTTGATCTTCTGGAAACGTGAGGTCGATCCGCCTGCCGCCGCGGTGGCGGGAATCATCATCCCTAACGCGAGGGCGAAAACGGTCAGCAACGCGAAACCACGACGTCTCATGCGACTCCTCCGTCGAACATTGCGTGGGCTGGTCTTGTGCAGATCGGACCAGCGACCCACGGGTGACGTCCCTCCCGGGCACGGAAACGCGCCGGGAACAGGCCGCGACGCTACATCGCGCCGAAGTAGCGGTCAACGATGTCTTTTGACCTAGTGCCGTCCTGCGCAACGTTCCGGGCTAGGAGTCCGTTCGCCGCTGCGGGATGTCGTCGAGGAGCGCGGCGGTGGTAACCATGTCGACCTTGCCTTCCAGCTCCTGGAACCGCCTCCCGAGGACGCTGACGACCATGCCCGCCGTCAGCGACAGCAGCCCCGAGATCGCGATCAGAGTCGCCAGCGTGTCGGTAGACATGAACCAGACTCGGCCGGCGCCGCCGGAAACCTGGAAGAGCAGCGCCGCGAGGACCAGCAGGAAGGCGCCGAGCGACCCGAAGAACGCCATCGGCCGGTAGTCTCGGAAGAGCAACAGGATGGCCCACGCGATCCGCGCGCCATCCCGCACGACCCGCAGGTGGGGACGGGTTTGGGCCGGTCGGGGGCGTACCTCGAATGGGACCTCGACGATCCTGTAGCTGCGCTGCGTCGTCTTGATGGTCAGCTCGACCTCGATCTCGAAGTTGCGAGAGGCGAGCGGCAAGGTCTTCACCAGCATCCGGCTCATGGCGCGGTAGCCGGAGAGAACGTCGGTGACATGGACGCTCAGGAGCGTTCGAAGCAGTCTCGAGAACACGATGTTGCCGATGTTGTTCACGGTCCTGTGGCTGGTCCGCCCGGCCAGAGCGCGCGATCCGACGACCATGTCGGCCCGTCCCTCGAGAACCGGGCGCATCACGTCATGCACGCTCTCGGCCGGCAGCTGGCCATCGCCGTCGACGAGTACGTAGACATCGGCCTCGATGTCGCGGAACGCGGCTCGCAGCGCAAAGCCCTTGCCCCCGCGAGGCTCGCGGATGATGTGTGCTCCCGCCTCGGCGGCCACCTCGGTCGTGCGGTCGGTGGATCCGTTGTCGACGACCCATATCTCGGCCTCGGGCAGCTCTCGGTGAAAGTCCCTGGCTACCGACCCGACGGTCAGTTCTTCGTTCAAGCACGGAATCAGCACGGCGACTCGAGGATGCTCCGGCAGGACGTTCCCCCGGACTCGGTTTCGCGGATTCGGGCTCTCGGTCATGCGCCGAACTCCACGTCGCTCTGCTCGACCGCCGCCGCGGACAGGACCCGAAGGCCGCCGCCCATATAGACGAGGGCGGCGGATCCGCCGATCGCGGTCGGCAGCAAGCCCAGCGAATGCGCCAGCACGGCCAGGGCCAGGGCGGAGTCGGCGGGCACGCCCAGGGAGACCGCAACCGTCACGGCAGCCAATTCGAACGTTCCCACGTAGGCGGGGGCCGACGGAATGGCGGTCGCCAGCACGGTGACGGACATGATCAGGAGTGCGCCAACGGGCGAGATCGAGGCTCCGACCGCCTGCCCCACAAACCAGAACATCGCGGCATTGCACAGCCACGCCGCCGCGCTCAAGACGAGCGTGGCGCCCATCGCCCGGCGCCGATGAGAGCCGCCCGACCAGTGGACGAACCGTTCGAGGCGGCTTAGCACCGCGGTCACGGGCACCGACAGCACCCTGACGGCGGCCAATCGGGTCAGCAGCCCGAGAAGCGGTCGCAATCCTGTGGTAGCCAGCGCGATGACGAGCGCGATCCCGGCGGCAGCGAGCAGGCCCGTGCCTTGCACGATCCAGCCGGCGGCATGTGCCCCAACCGCGGCGACGAAAGCCAACGCGGCAAGCGTCACGGTGTCTAGGACGCGCTCCAGGGCGATGGAGCCGAGAGCTCCGCCGAGGGGAACGTCCTCGCGCCTGGACGCGAGATACCCCCGTATGACTTCGCCGAGACGAGCCGGTAGCACCGCGTTGCCGAGAAGCCCGACCATGAGAATCGGCGCCAGTGTGGCGGCGCTCACGCGGGTCCCGTTCGATCGGGGTGGGAGGAGCGTTTGCCAGATGACGAACCGCAGCACGACACTGACCAGGAAGATCGCCATCGCGGCAATCAGCGGACCGAGACTCGCCCGGGTGATGAGTTGAGCCGTCTTGCCCAGGTCGACCGATCGGGCGAGGAAGGCCAGCGAAACGGCACTGATGAGGAGCCCTACGAGCAGGATGCCCGTCTCACGGAGCCTTGCCGGAATGGGCCTCTCCCTGCCTGCCTTGTCATCTTGCATCTGGACTGACAGTAACATATGGCAACCGCGGGCTAGACTCGCCTCTGAAGCAGTTGGAGGGCTGGGGCAGCATGCACATCCGGGGGCGCCGGGTTGATCCGATCGCCGCGCTTCTCTTCGGGCTGGGCGTTCTTCTGCTTCTGTGGACTTGTCGCCTCAACTTCCGAGGCACGGAGGCGAACTGGGATCTCCTCAACTACCACGCCTACGTGCCGGCCGCGCTGCTGCAAGGGACGTGGCTCACCGATTTCCATCCAGCCGCTTTCGGAACTTATCTGACCCCTTACCAGGATCTGCTGTGGTGGCCGCTTATTTCCGGCGCTCCCGCGCCGATAGCGACCGCGGTGATCGTCGCCGTCGAAGTCTCGATCTTCATACCTGTTGGCTACATCATCCGGACCGTGATGCCGGCGCTGTCTACGCCGAGAGCCATGGCTTTGGGGCTCATCGGTTCGTCCGGCGCGATGGTTGCTACGGAGCTCGGAGGAACGAACGGCGACGTGCTGCCGGCGATCCTGGGCGTGTGGGCTTTGTATCTGCTCCTGTCGGTGCTGGCCGAGCAAGCGCCTCGCGCCGGTCTCCGAGCTTCCGCTGCCGGAGCGCTGGTCGGTGCCGCGGTGGTGCTGAAGTTCACCATGGCTCTCATCGCCCCCGGCCTGTTGGTGTTTGTCGTCGCTCTGTTGCTGGCACGCAAGCCCAGGAGCGTAGTGCTGTTCGTGGGCACGGCGGCCGCAGTCGCGTTCGTTCTCTACGCACCCTGGGCGTACGTGCTTCAGAGCAACGACGGCAGCCCGATGTTCCCCCTCTACAACGCCATCTTCCGGGCGCCGCGCTTCCCCGCCTTCAATATCCAGGACACCCGATTCCCCGTGACCTCGCTCGGAGCTCTGATCAGCCTGCCGGTTCGACAGGCGCTGGGGACCTCGGTCACGGCCGAAGTTCCGATCGAAGACGCTCGTTGGCTGGTGGCATTTATCGCCGCCGGCGTAGGCTTCGGCGCCATCCTGGTGAGAGCCCTTCGAACGAGAACGGAATCCAGATGGCGGGCTCATCTGCCCGCAATCACGCTGGTCATGTTCTGGGCCATCTCGTACGTGACTTGGGCCGTGGTCTTCGGCATTCAGCGCTACGCGATCATCCTCGAGGTGCTGGCTCTCCCGGTTGTCGTTATCGGAGTCTCTATGGCGCGGCCGCGCCTCCCGAGCCGCACGTCGCTGCTGATGCTCCTCGTGCTCGTCGCACTGCTGGCAGGCACGACCAGGATCGCGCCGTTCGGCCGACGGCCGATGACCTGGGCGCCGCTATTCCCGACGGAAACGATCCAGCCGATCGCCAAGTACGACGCCATAGTGATCGGGTCCGACCCGCTCGCGTATCTGCGGGCAGTCACCCGCGACGCCCCCGGCTCTTCCGAGCAGGTGTGGCTCTCGGTGCCATTCGACACCACCGATCGCACCATCGGCGAGCGACAACTGGTGGGCAAGTCGGTCGGGGTCGTGTTCTACGTGAATGCCCGCGACGCGGCCGTATCGGTGGCCGCCGACCTCGGCCTGCAACTCACGCAGGATTGCCAGTCGTTCGAGAATCCAATGTCGAGCCCCTACATGTCCACGCCGGTCGAGATCTGCACTGCCGCGCCGCTGCACTAGGCCTTACATCAAGGCCTCCGAATGCCTATCCTGCAACACATGTCCAACGATCATGACGAAAAGGCCGTCGACGGCCAGCAGAAGGGCGATGGTTTCCCCGGCGACGGGGCGATCGAATGGACCGGCGAGCCGTTGCCGGCCGACGTTGTCGCAGCAGCGTCCGCGGCCGCCGAGGCAGTCGCGGCCGCCACGGCGGCGTCGGTAGCGGCAGGCAGCACGGGCTCGCGGGGCGGCCATCGCGCCCAGCCCGCGGCCGCTGCTTCGCACGCAACTCCGGCCCTCCCACCTGCCACGAAGTCCCCGGTCGAGCCGGTCGTACAGCCAGTGGCTCGGCCCGTGGTTACGCCCGTCGCCCCGTTGCCGCCGGCCTTGGCACCGCCGGGCGCCGCCGCTAGGACCCCTGCAGCCACGACCTCCGCCGCCACGACCTCCGCCGACACTTCTGCCCCGTCCGGCGCCGAAGCTTCATCGGACCCGGCCCGACCGGCAGGCTCAGCGGCCATTGGCGGATACCGCCCCTGGGCCGCGGCCCTCGATCCCATGCCCGAGCCGAAGCGAACACTCCCTTCACGTCGGCTGATGGCCCTCGCCGGCGGTGTCGCGCTCGTGATCACGCTTATCGCCGCAGTGTTGTTGAGCGGGCTTGCGGGCGGTGGCTCCCACGGCGCGGCCCAGGTCACTCCAACTCAAGGCGGAGTGAGCGCGGCATCGGCATCGGCCGGCGCCACGACCAGCGCCTTGGCCACGGACAGCCCAAGCGCCAACGAAAGCGCGAGCCCGAGCGCCGCCTCGAGCGCGACCGCCGCCTCGAGCCCCAGCGCTTCCACCCCGGCCTCGGCCGCCGGCCCGGTCACCGCTTCGACCGTGCTCGCTGCCGACCGCGGCGTTGTCGTGTCCAGCGACAACTTCAAGAACTCGCATTCCGGCTGGCCGTTGCCCAAGTCCAACTCGGCGGTGACGACCTACCAGTTCACCTCCGGCGGATACGTCATCGGATCGCGGACCGGAACGCTCGAGCATCTGGTCTATGCCCCGTACAAGACGGCGCAGCAGCAGCTCAGCATGTCGATCACCGCGGCCCAGACCGGAGCCCCCAAGGGTGCGGGCTTCGGGGTCACATGCCGGCGCGGCAGCAACGCCGCTCAGATCAGCTACACCATGGTGGTCCTGAACAACGGCACCTACTACGTGGAGCGCTACAACGGCGTCCCGGTCGCGACGAGCAACCCCAAGGCCCTGCGGCGCGGGCAGTCACCCGTGAGCCCGGGCTCGACCGCGATCACCGTCGTTGGCATGTGCGCCACCATTGCCCCTGGGACCACGCGCGTGGCTCTCTTCGCCAACGGCCAGCTGCTGGCGGACGTAACCGACACGGCCGTCCTGGCCGGGAGCGGCTGGACCGCCGGCATAGACATGGCGAGTGGCAAGACCACCTCCACCATCGTCGCCACCGCCTGGCAGGAGCGCGACCTCTCCAAGTAGGTCGCTGCCACGGCCCGTCGCAGGAGACGCCGACGCAATTGACACACCATTCGGTGCGCCTATACTGATATCCGACAGTTTTTGTCGGAATTAGATTCGCACTCCTGGAGTTCACGCTGGCTACTCGGACGTACCACAGCACGGGCGCGGTCTCCTTCTCCACGAAGGGCGAGTACGGCGTGCGCCTGATGGCCCAGCTGGCCCGACGCTACGGCACGGGGCCGGCGAGCCTGACCGAGATAGCCGAGCAGGAGGACCTGCCGCGCGCCTACCTGGAACAGCTCGTCATCAGCCTCCGCGACGCGGATCTGGTCCAGAGCACGCGCGGCGCTCACGGCGGATACGAACTGACGCGCGCACCCGAGATGATCGTCATGGGCGAGGTACTGCGCGCTCTCGAAGGGCCGATCGCCCCGATGATCTGCGTCACCGACGACCCCAACCATATGACCTGCGAGCGCAGCGGCCACTGCACCGTCAACTTCATGTGGGTCCGAGTGCGCGACGCAATCGCCGGCGCGCTCGACTCCATGACGCTGGCCGACCTCGTCCCGTCGGCCGCACGCGTGAACGGCCTGACCGGCCTGCCGGCCCTCGGCCTCCCGACCGATCGGTCGCGCGCCGCCAACCCCGTGACCCTCGCCGACTGAGCGAGACCGCCACCCCGCCCAAGGAGCATTCGAGCCAACGTGAGCGATCAAGACCTCGTTATCCGTGACCTGCATGTGGCCCCGGCCGCGAAGCCCGATCACGAGATCCTCAAGGGGATCGACCTGACCGTCCGCAAAGGCGAGGTCCACGCCATCATGGGACCCAACGGCTCGGGCAAGACGACGCTCGCCTACGCCCTGATGGGCCACCCGGCGTACATCGTCAAGTCGGGCCAGGTGCTGTGGCAGGGCCACGATCTGCTCAAGCTCTCCGCCGACAAGCGGGCCCGGCTGGGCATGTTCCTCGCCTTCCAGTACCCCATGGCCATCCCGGGGCTGTCGGTCGCGAGCTTCCTGCGGTCGGCCATCAACGCTCGCCGGGCCGGTCTCAACCCCGACCCGAACGTAGATCCAACCGACGCCTTCAAGGGCGGCATCCCGATGGGCGAGTTCCGCAAGCTCGTCCGCGAGAAGATGGCGCTGCTCAAGATGGACGACTCGATCGCCGCGCGCTACGTCAACGAGGGTTTCTCGGGCGGCGAGAAGAAGCGGCTCGAGATGCTCCAGATGGCGGTCCTGCAGCCCGAGATGGCGATCCTCGACGAGACCGACTCGGGCCTGGACATCGACGCGCTCAAGGCCGTGGCGGCGGGCATCAACGCGATGCGTGCGCCGGAGCGCGCCATGATCGTGGTGACGCACTACCAGCGCCTGCTCGACTACATCGTTCCCGATTTCGTGCACGTGCTGTCCGAAGGCCGCATCGTGAAATCCGGCGGCAAGGAACTCGCGTTCGAACTCGAAGCCAACGGCTACGAGGCGATGCTCAAGGGCTGAACGAAAAAATATTTCCCGCCGGCGTTTCTGCGAAAGCGGGAACGCCGGTTTTTTGTCAGCGTCCCAACTTGGACTGCGCGGACAAGTCCGCGCTTTGGAACTGGGAGACATGTCTCCCAGTCGGAAAGCGGCGACGTGTCGCCGCACTCCAAAATTCGCCAATGACAAATATTTTCACGCCTTGAGCACCTCGATGAAGGCTTCCTGCGGGATGTTCACGGAGCCAAAGGATTTCATGCGCTTCTTGCCTTCCT
>PMXR01000119.1 GCA_003171035.1 Chloroflexota bacterium | reverse complement strand
CAGACGGGCAAGGACCTGCCGGTCGCTGTCACCGAGATCAACTCGAGCTGGGTCGCCAACGCCGGCACCGATTGGTCGATGGACTCGCACATGAACGCGATCTGGTTCGCGGACGTTCTCGGCCGGCTGATCGAGCAGAAGGTCGACATGGTCGACCAGTTCGCCCTGGCGAGCCAATACGGCATCGTCGGCAGCGAGGATGTCAACCCGATCTACTACGACTACCTCATGTATCAGCGGTTTGGGACGGAGCTGGTTCGATCGGCATCTGACGATCCCCTGGTGAGCATCTATGCCTCCAAACGTTCGGACGGCACGCTCGCCGTCATGATCGTCAACCTGTCGGCGACGACTCAGACGAAGCAAATGACGATCCTCGGTTGGTCGGGCACGTCCGCGGAAGAGTGGCTCTTCGACCAGGCTCACAAGGCCGAGAAGATCGGGACGGCCCCGCTCGGCGATGGCAGCATCACGCTAGCGGCCGAATCTGTGACGCTGCTGATCGTGGAGAAGCCGAAGTGAGAGATGCGTTCGGCTCGCAGGGTATGGCGGAACGCCTGGCCGTTCTCGGGGCATCGGCAAGACGACGCTCATGCACCAGCTGGTGGACGCCCTGAGGAAACTCGACCGCGAACCGTTGGCTGTCGAGTTGGACCCGTGGTCCGAGGAGATCGACGACCTGCGACGCTCACCTGGCCCATCAATGTCAATCGCTCGGTCGTCACTTCGGCGGCCTTCACGGGCCTCAACCTGAGCGGCGTCGCGGAGAGCGACCCCCGAGCCTCAAGTTTTCGTGTCCAGCCACTGACAGCCGCGTTAGGATGATCCCGATCCCGGCCGTGACAGGCCTGAACCTCCTGCCGCGCCGGATCCGGCGTCCCAGCCGCTAAGCGCACACCCGAGCCTTCCTGTTCGGGTGGCGCCGCCTTGGTCGGGGAGGACCGCCGGCATGAAACGTCGAGCTTTCGCCATTGTCACAGCCGCCCTGGTGCTTGGCTTGATGCCGGGCTCGGCAATAGCCGGCGGTGGCGGAGATCAGAGCGCCGCGGCCCACGACCTGAAGATCGGCGGCCCGAGGACCTTCGCCCAAACTGTCACCGTGGGCGTGACGGGTCAGTTGACCGGTGTCGATCTCTACCTGTTCGAGACCAACCCCGCCAAGATGACCGCATCGATCCTGCTCCTGGACCGGGTCACCAGGCTTCCAATCGGATCTGCAAAAGCCAGCGCCACCGTGACCGTCGCCGACGTGGGCTGGTATCACTTTGAGTTCGCGACGCCTGTCAGTTTCATCAAAGGCGGCCGGTTTGCGATCGTCTTCTCGATCACCGGCTGGGGCGTTGCCTATGCGTCCCTCGGGTCCTATCCCAACGGCCAGGCCCTGGAAAAGGGTTCGGCCTGGGACACCTTGCCCGGGAAGCCGAACCTGGCCTTCGCCTTTGCGACCTGGGTCACACCCGCCCCGAACCCGACCGCGCAGCCCATCCCGACGCCAACTCCCGCGCCCAAGGCCACGCCGGCGCCGGTCGCCACCAAGACGCCGGCCGCTACGCAAGCCAGCGCTGAACCAAGCCCCTCGGCCGCCGTCGCGAGCCCGTCGACTTCGGCATCGGCTTCCACGAACCCGACTTCCTCCGAGTCGGACCCAGAAGGCAAGACCGGAGACTCGGGCGGCTCCCCCATCCTGATCATCGCCGCTGTGATCGCCGCGCTCGCCCTGGTCGCAATAGTCGGCGCCTGTGGGTTCGCTCTGGGGCGACGGCGGAAGTAGCGGCAGAGGTCGACCCGGTTTGCGCTGTTCCTTCCCCGCGACATTCGCATACGAGATCCACACCGAAAGGGGCGGCCGGGATTCGCGTCTAGGAGCTCTCGACCGGCTCGCTTGACCTCGGAGCTAGGGTGTGGCCGGTCCCGAGACGACTGTGACGGGGATTGGCAGAGATGGCCAGCCGCCATCCGTCGTCAAAGAGCCCCAACCGTGACCGCCACCTGGCAGATTCGACCCGCCATATCCGGGTTCGAAGCGTGCGACACCTACGTCGACGAGGGGTGTCCCGGGGCAGTCATGCAAATTGCGCGTCTGCGGCGCCGAGGCAGTTCAGCCGTGTTGCTCAGGGTTCTCATCCTCGCGGACGGCCGCAGATCCGGCCACCCTCGAGCCGGAGCCAATCAGGCCGATGAGGCCAGCCGCCTATAACCAGCCAGGAGACCCGATGAGACTCTCTCGCCCCATGGAAGTCACGTTCGTCATCTCGGTCATCGTGGCCCTGATCGCCTTCCTAATCGCGGCCGGGGTCATAAACAACCCCATCAAGGGCATAGCCGTCGTTTGGATCGCCCTGATCGCATACGTGATCCTCGCCCTGGGCGTTCTGCTTCGAGGACTGTAGTCGCGCGCCTCAGCGGGCGGTACGCGAGGCTAGCCGAGGACGACCCGGACNNGCCCGGCCGTCGAGCTCCGCAGACGCGATACCACGACTCACCCCCTGCGGATTCTCCACGACGATCTCGTATCGGGCGGAGTGGTAGCGGAAGCTGATCTCGTACCGCGGCCATGCTCGCGGGATGCATGGGTCGAGCAGGAGCATGTTTCCGCGCAAACGGAATCCAAGGATCCACTCGACACCGGCCTGGTACATCCAGCCCGATGATGCTGTGTACCAGGTCCAACCGCCGCGCCCCACGTGCGGCGGTTCGGCGTACACGTCGGCGGCCATGACATACGGCTCGACCTTGTAGCGCTGGACACCGGCGCGGGTGCTCGCATGGTTGATGGGGTTCAGGATGGAAAACAGTTCACCGGCCTTGTCCCCGTCGCCCAATGCCGCGAACGCGAGGATGGACCAGATGGCGGCGTGTGTGTACTGGCCCCCGTTCTCTCGGATGCCCGGCAGATACCCCTTGACGTAGCCGGGATCGACGTCGGAATGGTCGAACGGTGGCGTGAACAGCAGGACGAGCCCGTCACCGCGTCGGACGAGGAACTCCTCCACCGCGGCCATTGCCTGCTTCGCATGGACCGGATTGGCTGCTCCAGACAGGACGCTCCACGACTGCGCGATAGAGTCGATCCGGCACTCGACGTTGGCCGCGGAGCCGAGCGGCGTGCCGTCGTCGAAGAATGCCCGTCGGTACCAGTCGCCATCCCAGCCGTCGGTCTCGAGCGCCAGCCGGAGCGCCGCCATCTGGACTCGCCATCGCTCCGCATAGGCACTCTTGCCGCGGGCGTCGGCGATCGGCGCGAAGGCGGCCAGGACGGTGTGCAGGAACCAACCCAGCCAGACGCTCTCCCCGCGACCCTCGCTACCGACCCGGTTCATTCCGTCGTTCCAGTCGCCCGTACCGATCAGCGGGAGTCCGTGCGCGCCGACTGCCAGGCTCCGCTCAAGAGCCGCCACGCAGTGGTCGAACAACGAAGCCGACTGGCCTGAGTGTTCCGGCCGGAAGTAGGCGTCGGTCTGGTCGGGTCGCAAGGCCGGACCCTCGAGGTAGGGGACGGACTCGTCGAGGATCGCGGTGTCGCCTGTGAGGGAGACGTAGCGATCCACCGCGTATGGCAGCCAGAGGCGATCGTCCGAGATTCGGGTTCGGACGCCCCGACCGGATGGCGGATGCCACCAGTGCTGGACGTCTCCTTGTACGAACTGGTGTTCCGCGGCTCGCAGGAGATGCTCCCGGGCCAGCGCCGGCCTCGAGGTCATGAGGGCGATGACGTCCTGGAGNNGAGCGTCTGATAGACAAGCCAGCTGTTCAGCAGGATGTCCATCGAGCGGTCCGGCGTGCGCACCTCGACCGTTCCCAAGGTCTCATCCCAGAAGCCGGCCACGTCTCGCAGCGTCGCCTCGTGGTCGGCCGCTCGTCCGCGACGAATGAGGTCGGCCGCCGCCGCGTCTCCGCTTGCCTGGCCGAGCAGTACGAGCACTTGAGTCCGCGCTCCGTTGGCGAGCTCGAAGCTGGTCTGAAGCGCGGCGCACGGGTCCATGCCTGCGCCGGAGGTTCCCGTCAACCTGTGTCCGTGGCCCAGGCCGGAGGGCTGCTCCAGGGCACCGTTACGGCCGATGAATTCGGTCCGGTCGGCCGTCCAGGCCGTCTGCCGCCCGCCCAGGTCCAGAAAAGCGACCCGGCCGCCGAACTCCGTGTTCCACGGGTTCCGCGCGAGGAGAGCCTTCGTGTCGGGTTCCAGTGCCGTGACGATCCGAGGGCCGCTTTCTCCGCGCGCGGTGCCGAGCACCCATTCGGCGTAGGCGGTCACGGACAACCGCCTGGAGCGCCCTGAGTGGTTCTCGATTGTCAGCACCGAGACCTTCAGGGCGTCGTCGAGCGGTACGAATTGGACGAGGTCAAGTCCGATGCCATCGTGTTGATGCTCGAACCGGCTGTAGCCCGCGCCGTGACGGGCGACATACGTGGACTCCTCGCGACGGATCGGCAGTGCCGTGGGGCTCCACAAATCGCCGCTCTCGTCATCCCGAACGTAGATCGCCTCGCCGGCCGGGTCGCTCACAGGATCGTTGGACCATGGCGTGAGCTGGTTCTCGCGGCTGTTCCCGTACCAGGTATAGCCCGACCCGGACTCGGAGACGAGGAATCCGAACGACGCGTTGGCAATCACGTTCAACCACGGCGCCGGAGTCGATTGTTCCGGGCCCAGGATGGTCACGTACTCTCGCCCCTGTTTGGCGAAGCCGCCGAGTCCGTTGGAGAACTCCAACAGAGGGCGGGGCGGGGGCGTCACCCCAACGGTCTGTCTGGAGACGGGCGGCGCCGCGACCCCGGCGATCCCGGTGGCGGTCCGCTCCAGGCGGATGACTTGATCGGCGAGACTGCCCCGGCGGCTCAGCAGGACGGCCCGGGCGGCCGACTGGATGAGGGTGCGATCCTCAGTTGAGATTTGGTCGCCGCGAAGGATGTATACCCCGCCATGCCACGGGCTGCCATCGAGGATCAGGTTCCGCGCGGTGGCGAGACTGGACTGGCTCATCCGAACGAGGGCCTCCAGCGATTCCTGGAGGATCTGGGCGTATGTGGTGCCCTGCTCGTTGAGGATCACCAGATCGACGTCGAGGAGCTTCAACCGCCAATACTCGAGGGCACGGAGCAATTGGCGGACTATGTCGAGGTCCTCGACTTCGTCGATCCGAACCAGGACTATGGGCAGGTCGCCCGAGATGCTGTGGGCCCAAAGGCCCGGTGCCCCTCGCTCGTTGCTCGCAAGCAGGCTCGCCGCTGGGCGAAGTGACGGGTCCGAGTAGATGATCCTGTTGGCGAGGCGCTGGAACAGGAGGGCTTCGTCGGCTTCGATCCCCAGGTGATGCAACTGGACCTGGGCCTGCGTCCAGGCCAAGGTCGCGGCCCGTTCGAAAGTCGCCGACTCTCGGTACTTGTCCGCCAGGTCCAGGACGTCCTCTCGTGACTCGGCGACGACGGTCGAGAAGATCGCGTGGGCGGTCGCGCCGGGGGCCAACCTGACCCGACACCTCAGGCTGAAGATGGGATCCAGCACCGGGCCGACCGTGCCGGAGAGCGGGCGCCCATCGAAGATTGAGACCGCCGATCGGACCGACCGACCCCGACCGAGGAATCGGGCGCGATCCGTCTCGTACTGGATGACACCGCTGGTCTCGTCCTCGACCGCCGCGACGTGGGCGGCCCAGATCGGCTTCTCGTCGCTGGATCTTGGACGGCGGGTCGCCAGAAGAGCGCCGATTTCGGCCACGAACTCTGTCTGGACGAACAGGTTCTGGAAGGCCGGATGAGCGGCATCGGCCGCCTGTGGCGCGAGAGCGATCTCGGCATACGACGTCAACTCGATCTGGCGAAAGTGCGAACCGAGATTGGTCAGTGACACTCGGCGGATCTCGGCGTCGTGCTCCGCCGACACCACAACTGTCAGGCGCGTCGCAATGGATCCGTCACGACGCGAGAACTCGGCGTGATCCTCTGAGTAGGCGACCTCGTAGCTGTCCGCTTCCTTGCCGCTCGGCTGGTGCCCCGCCGACCAAACCGCGCCGGTGTCCATGTCGCGCAGGAAGAGATAGGTGCCCCACGAGTCACGAGTCACGTCCTCGCGCCACCGGGTCACCGCCACGTCTCGCCAGCGGCTGTAGCCGGATCCCGCGGCCGTCACCATGACTGCGTACCGTCCATTCGACAGCAGATGCGTCCGTGGGGTCGAGCCGTGTGGCGAGGTGAAGCGACGGAGGACCGGCGGTACGAGATCGCGCACATCGGCCGCGCTCTTCACCTCTTCGGCACGCGGCCGGGCCACGAGCACGTCGCGTGGCATCCGTTCCTGGAGCAGCAGTTCCGTGGCCTCGACGATCGGGTCCGCATGGAAGCGCTCCACCATCGCGCGGTCGTTGAGGACGTTGCCGAGGGCGACCAGCGCCATTCCCTGGTGATGCGCCATGTAGCTCTTCACAACCACAACCGAGGCCCCTTCAGGCAGCCGCCGTGCGGTGTAGTCGAGAGCCTCCCGGAAGCCGTACTGGCCTCTCGCTCCGGCATTGCTGAGCCGAGCGAAGTTCCGGACGGCGGCCTCGGGCTGGATCATGGCGGCGAGGGCAGTCGCGTACGGGGCCACGACGATGTCCTCGCTCAGGCCGCGCTTGAGACCGAGGCCGGGCACGCCGAAGCTCGAATACTGATAGGTGAGCGCGATGTCACGTGCGTTGAACGCCGATTCGGAGATGCCCCAGGGCACTCCGAGTCCGGCCGCGTAGCTCATCTGGCGAGCCACGACGAGCCGGTGCGTCTGGGCGAGCAGGCTGAGGGCAGGGGCGCGCATGACGAGGGCAGGCATCAGGTACTCGAACATGGATCCGGACCACGAGATCAGCGCGGAGCCACGACCGACCGGCGTCATCGCGCGGCCGAGCCGGAACCAATGGTCCGGGGCGATGTCGCCCTTGGCGATCGCCAGGAAGCTGGCGAGGCGAGCCTCGGAGGCGAGGAGGTCGTAGTAGCTCGGATCCAGCGTGCCGTCCTGGACTCGAAACCCGATCGAGAAGAGCTTGCGCGTCGGGTCGAACAGGAAGCTGAAGTCCATCTCCCGGAAGAGCTGCTGGGCCCGGTCGGCGATCGCCTGGAGTCGTCGAATGAGCGTCGCGGCTGCCGCCGATCCGTCGGCGGCCTCGCCGACCGAAGGATCGGCCATCTCCGCGATCGTCGGGAAAGACGTCAAGCTCGGAGTGGGTCGATGCAGCGCCAGATCTCTGGCATGGCTGCCCACGGCCAATCGAGTCGCTTCAGCCCAGGTCACCAGTTCGCCATCTGGAGCCTCTCCGCGCTCCGCCGTGAGGGCAGCCGCAATGTCCGACAACGTCCTACCGTACGTGGCCAGCTCGGCCAGCCG
>PMXR01000005.1 GCA_003171035.1 Chloroflexota bacterium | reverse complement strand
CCGCCGACGTAGGTGTCGTTCATCGCGATGCGCGACTGGACGAAGAGCATGCCGTCGGTCAACGAGAAGAGGGCGACCAGCAGGCCGATCGACCGGCGCTTGAAGAGGAGCCTGGCCAGCAGGTACAGGCAGACGGCCATCAGGGCGCCGAAGAGGACGCCCATGATGCGCCACGAGTAGGCGAACTGGCCGACGTCGACCGTGGCCATCGAGCCGTCGGGAGCGAAGGCGAGCATCGACTCGCGGTGGCAGAAGTCGGTGGCGAGGTCGATGCCCCGCCCGATGGCGACCGGCTGGAACGGCAGCGGGGCATCGGAGAAGACGGCGTTGCCGTTCGTCTCGAGGGCATAGATGGTCCAGCCGCTGCCATCCGGGGTCTTGCCCAGGATCTGCGCGACCCGCGTCGACCTGTCGAACACGACCTTGGTGACCTCGCCCGGCATCGTCTGCAGGTTCTGCGTCTGGTCCTTTGTCACGGTCCACGGCGTGGTGGACTGGTCGATGTTGATCAGGACGAGCGACTTGCCGGCGGTGACGTACGAGTTCTGGGCGGTGGAGATGGACGTGCCGGTCAGACCCGTGTAGTTGATGGCGATCGAGGTCGCGGGAGCGTCCGTCTCGAGGGTGGAGGTGAGGACCAGCGTGCTGGCATTCACGAAGCCGAGGCCGCCCTGATAGGCAATCATGACCTGCGGCGCCCCGTTCTGGACGGCGACGTCGGGCAGCTGGCCGGCGCTGATGAGCTTCTGCACGGCCGAGATCTGGTCGGAGGTAAGCGGGCCCAGATCCAGGGCCTTCGACTCACCGGAGGCGACGGGCACATCGAGTGCCGACTGGACGACGGCCTGGTCGAGTCCGAGGGCCGTTGCCAGGGCCTGGGCTTCGGCGACGGTGGGCTTCGGCGACGGGCTCTCGCTCGGGCTGGCCGACGCGGAGCTCGAGGCCGTGTTCCTGACGAGAGAGGCGGGTCCGACCCCGAGGTCCGAGAAGTCGGCCGCGAGGGGGATGAGGCCGTGGGCGACGATCGTGCCGCCGTTCTTGCTCAGATCGATCGAGACCATGTTGCCGGCTGCGTCCGAGGCCAGGAGATAGGGCGCCGTGCCGGCATACAGGTGGTCGATCGAGAGACCGGTATCGACCGTCAGCTCGTTCGGCGCCGCCAGCTGAGCCTTGCCGAGCCTGACGTCGTCGAGGTTGTTCGTGTCGATGACGTAAACGCGCCCGCTCGAAGTACCGGCATAGACGAGGCCGCTGACGCCAATGTCCGAGAATGCCGAGGCGCCCGGGATCGCATATGTCTCGACGAGCGCCCGAGTGGACAGGTCGTATACCCGGACCTGCGAGCCCGTGGCCACGAAGACCCGATCCCCGTAGGTGATGTCCAGGTTCTGAGCGTCGGGGTTGCTCGGATCCGCGATCGGAGAGGCCGGCGTCCGCGGCTGAACCGTGACGGCCTCGACGGGTACGCCGATGTTGTCAGTGGACTGGACCTTGTCGTCCGAGAAGAGCGTGATCCCCGCCGCGATCGCGTACTTGGCGAAGTGCGGGTGGGTCCACTCGTAGATGTCGTGCGGAATGCTGTAACGCCAGTCCTGCAGGAACTCCGTGGCGGTCCGGGCGTGATAGACCTCGTCAAAGTGCATCTGCTGGGGTTCGTCGAGGCGGTAGGCCCGCGTCGAGACGATGAAGACGGCCAGGGCCAGGACGACCCAGATATCCAGCTTGTCGATGCGGCCGCGCTTCTCCGTGTCGATCGAGGCCGATCGATCCGGGTGAGTCGAGGGGCGGGCCAGGCGGTGCCAGATCCTCATGATCCAGGCCGGCACGAACTGCGGCCGGTCGGGGTCCTCTTCGTCGTATTCGTCGTCGTACCACTCGCCGTCCTCGTCGGCCGGGTCGTAGTCATAGATCGCGCCGGCAGCATAGGTGGGGCTGGTCACGGCCATGACGCCGGACCCTCCGGGCGAGACGCCCGGCGACGCGTCGGCGGTGGCGCCGGCGCCACCGGCCGCGGTGTCGCGCGTGGCCCCGGGCGCTCCCTCGACGGCTCCGGCCTCGCCCGAGCCGTCATCGTCGGCCGCGTAGTAGTCCATCGCGGGCGTGGCGCCGTTGAGCGGGATGACCGTCCACCACTCGGACGATTCGGGCTCCAGCTCGGCGCGCCTGACCTCGCGACTCAGGGCGGCGACGGCGCGCGGCCGGAGCTGCAGCAGGGCCCAGACCATGCCGAGGCCCGTGGCGACGCTGCAGACGACGACCGGCCAGATGATCCCGGCCGGAAACTCCGCGTAGAGAAGTCCGGTGCCCCAGTCGATCAGCGTCCCGGCCAGGCGGCCGTCGGAGACAGGGATGCCTGTGTTCTTCGAGGCGTCCGTGTACTGGACGAGCACGGCCAGGAGGTTGGCCGAGTTGACCACGGCCAGGATCACGTAGGTGATACTCCACCGCCAGGAAACGGCCATCAGGACCGCGCCGAGCCCGAAGAACGGGAAGAGATAGCGCTCGTGTGCGCGCGTGGGAACGACGAAGAAGGCGATGGCCAGGATCGTCAGGGCCACCAGCAGCGACTGGGCGTCGTCGCGNNAAGCTGGCCGGAGAAGCCCGCGACGATGACGACGGCGATGACCGCGGCACCGACGACGAACGAAGACCATAGCCCGCCGAGTTCGGCGCTCAAGGCCCGGAGGAACCGCGCCGGGCGCCCCAGCGCGAGCGGGATGGTGCCGGCCGCGGCGGCCTCCCCGGCCTCCCCGGAAGCGAGCGCGGCCTCGAACCGGCGCGTCCGGGCGCGGGCGGCCAGTGCGATCCCGATGAGCAGCGCCGCCACGACCGCGACGAGCGCGATGGCTGCGACGGGGAACGGTCCGATGAGATAGCCGGGCTGGGTCACGCCCGTTTGAGGGTCGGTGAAGGGAGCGTCGCGGAGCCACGAATGGGTGGAGTCNNGTCAGATACGGGTACTCGCCGAACGTGGAGACGAGGTGGTTGAAGATGGAGTCGAAGACCATCGCCGAGAACCCCACCGCGGTCGCGATGCCGAGAACGGCCGAGGCCTGCATTCGACGGGTCGCCTCCGAAATCGGCAGGGAG
>PMXR01000091.1 GCA_003171035.1 Chloroflexota bacterium | reverse complement strand
TCCACGACCAGCAGCACGCGGTCGAGGTTGATCTCCTGGCCCGGCTCGGCATCCAGCAACTCCACCTCGAGCTCCATTCCGAGCTCTACGGTGTACTGCTTGCCGCCGGTCTCGATGACTGCGTACATGGGTCCTCAGGATCTGGACGGGACGGTGTCGCCCCACGGGGTGCATGACACGAATACGCCCCCGGGACGGCCCGGGGCGCGAATTGGGAGTGTACGTCGCAAGCCCGCCCTCGTCAAACTCCGCGCCGATGGCGCCGCCGCCCCGGCCGAGCCGCTTCGCCTCGACCGAGCCTTCCCGTCTGCGCTCAGGCCAGCTCGTCGTCCAGCCAGAGGCGTTCCCGGACCGGGCGTATCCACTCGAGTTGCGGCTGCGGCGCCGCCACGGTCGAAGATGCGGCCGCTTGCGGCCCCGCGCCGGCTGAAGGCCCTGCTGCCGAGGCGCCGGCCCGGGCTTCAACTGCGCCACTCGAACCCTCGGACGACTCGCCGTCGTCGCCTGCCCCGGCGGCCGGCAGCGGCCGCATGCCGAGTTCCGCGGCCAGCGCGGCGACGACCTCGTCCGGGCGCCCGCTGCCGAGGTTCTGCGAGTGCCGGAGCCTCATCCACAGGCCTGCCGCAGCGCCCGCGGCACCGGCCAGGCCGGCCTCGGCACCGCCCGGCGGCAACGCCTCGGCGTCGGGCGGCCCCGCTCGAAGATCGAGCAGGAGCGGCCTCAGGTCGTACCGGACCACGCGAGATTCCTTGCGCCGTTCGCGCGGCAGCTCCTGCGCCGCCATCAGCCGCTCGACGGCCGACTGCAGCCGGGCCGGTTCCACGTTCAGCAAGGTCATCCGGTAGTCGGCCGCCACGAGCCTGGGCGCAAGCGCCGGAGCGCCCGACCAGACGTCGTGCAGCTCAACGACCGTGTAGCCACGCGGCATGCTCTCGACCAGGCGGGCGCGCAGACCCGGGGCCGTCAGGCGCTCGGCCAGGTACAGGTCGGCCAGTTCGTGCTCGGCGAGCATCCCCAGCTGGAGCGGGGCCGCGAAGACGAGCTTCGAACGAGGGCTGAAACCCTCGCTGGTCGCCACGGGGATCTCTCCCCGACGAAAAGCTCGCTCCCACGATCTGACCGCGTCGAGATGCGAGAGGAATCGAGCCTCGTCCCCACGGGCGAAGACGATCCGCCAGCGCTGCCGGACCTCGCTCACGACGTCGGCTCGGAGGATGGTTCGCCCGCGCCTGAAGGCACCGGCTCGGGTGTCGGCGCGGATGCTGCCGCCCGTCGAGCCGCGGTCGGCTTGCCCTTTCGACCCCATCGGCCGACGACGACCTCCGCGGTGGTCGCCTGGATGATCAGGGTGAAGAGCACGACGCCGAAGGTGATCGCCTGCAGCTGGGCTCGGTTCGGGAAGTCGTTCGGCAGCGACAGAGCCAGCGCGGTCGAAACCGCACCTCGCAGCCCGGCCCAGAAGACGACGTGTAGCCACTCGAAGGGCAGATCGCCTTCGTCTGCGGGACGGGCCGGCTTGGCGACTCCACGCGGCCGGGATTTGGCGGCCGCGACCGACCGTCTCCGCCAGGCCCGCCGCACCAGGCGCCAGCCGCCGAGCAGGCCGTAGACGATGAACGCTCGACCCGCGAGCGCGGCCACGATAGCCCAGGCGATCGGGACGGCCACCGTGACGAGCGAGTGGACCGGGATCGCGAAGCCGACGACGAGGAATACGAAGGCCGTGGCGAGGAACGCCACGAACTCCCAGACCGTATCGAGCGCCTCTTCGGTCTTGGGCGACAGTCCGCGGCTGCGGCCGTAATTGCCCAACACGATGCCGGCCACGGCCGTGGCGATGACCCCGGACTGGTGGAATGCGTCGGCCGCCAGATACGTGCCGTAGGCAAGCACGACCGACAGGCTGATCTCGATGAGGTGGTCGCCGACGCTCGGCAGGATCCGGGACGCCGCGTAGCCCGCCACGGCCCCGAGTGCGGTGGAGACGAGCGCCACCGACACGAACGTGAAGCCGATCTCCATCGGCCCCACCGGCCGGGTCACGTACGCGGCCGCGATGGCGAATACGACTATGCCCGTGCCGTCGTTGAAGACACTTTCGGCCTCGACGAGCGTGGACAGGCGGCGAGGTGAGCCCAAGCGTTTGAACGTGGCGATGACCGCCGCCGGGTCGGTGGCCGAGAGCATTGCCCCTACCACGAATGCCTGCGGCGCCGGCAGCCCGGCCCCGAAGTGGAGGGCCGCGGCGATCAGCGCCGCGCTGACGAAGACGCCGGGACCCGCGAGCAGAAACACGCCGGCAATCGAAGGCCGGAGCTTGGAGAAATCCGTCTGGTATGAAGCCTCGAAGATGAGGGCGGGCAGCAACACGACGAGCACGAGTTCGGGAGTGATCGCCACCTTGAGCGGCTGCACGAACGCCCCGGTCACGAGGCCGGCGGCCACGAGGGCAACGGTGTAGGGCAGCCGGATTCGTCGTGCGAGGATCGTGACGAGTGCCGCCGCCCCAACCAGCAGGACGAAGATCCGGATCAGTTCAAGGGTTGTCTCGCCAGAACTCACGCGCTCGACTCGCCGCCGGCCGCCTCCACCGGCGACGCAAGGCCCGTCGGGCTCGCATCCTTCAACTGCATTTCGCTCCCCAAGCAGGTCTCTGAACGGCCACCGCCTACGCGAGACGGCGCCCCTCCACGTTAGCACCTGGCTCGTCCTCGGCCGAATGATCGCGCCTCGGATCGCCGGGCGGGCCAACGTACTGCCAGCCGCGACCGGCATCCCCGACGCTCACCAGCGACCGACGCGGGCCTGCCTCTCCGGTCTGGCAGGCGAAACCGGTCGCGGCCGGTACGCCGCAGTTCGTGCAGGGGCCCCAGTGGCAGTCGGTCGTGGTCCGGGCCTCGAGGGCGCGTTTTCGGTCGCGTAGCATGAAAGCCGGCGAAACACCGGCGCCGAGATGCGCCCACGGCAGGGCTTCGCCCGTAGGGATGTCTCGCTGGGCATACCAGGACGGGTCGAGGCCGGCCGCGGTGAAGGCGGCCAGCCAGGCCGAGTAGTCGAAGTGCTCGTCCCAGGCGTCGAGCCGCGCCCCCTTCTGCCAGGCCAGCCTGATGACCCGGCCGAGTCGACGATCGCCTCGACCCAGCGATGCCTCGAGAATCGAACTCGCCGGATTGTTCCACGAGAGGGTCAGGCCCTTGCCGTGCAACGCCGCCCGAAGTGCCCCAACCTTGGCTTCGATCTCGAGGGTCGTGTCCTGGCCGTCCCACTGGAACGGCGTCATCACCTTGGGCACGAAGGTCGAGACACTGACTTTCACCTGGGCCCGATTGCCGTGGCGCTTGCGGCCCATGTCGAGCACGCGCCGCGAGATGGCGGCGATGGCAAGCACATCGGCCATCGTCTCTCCGGGCAGGCCGATCATGAAGTACAGCTTCACCGAGCTCCAGCCACGGTCGAAGGCCAGCTGGGCGCAGCTCGCGATCTCCTCGTCGCTGACTCCTTTGTTGATGATGTCTCTCAGGTGCTGGCTCCCGGCTTCTGGAGCGAAGGTGAATCCACCGCGGCGCCCGGTCGACGAGATGGCGTCGACGAGGTCGACGGTGAAGGCGTCGACGCGGGTGCTGGGCAGCGACAGAATCGTGTCCGGCCGCCGGAGTCGAAGTTCGATGGCGACTTCCCGAACGTAGGTGTAGTCGGCGGTGGAGAGGCTGGTCAGCCCGATCTCCTCGTATCCGGTCGAGCGCAAGATGGCCTCCGCCGCCTCGATCGCCACCTGCGGTGAGCGTTCACGCAGCGGCCTCGACTGCATTCCCGCGGCGCAGAAGCGGCAGCCGCGAGTGCAGCCCCGCATGACCTCGATCTGGGCGCGGTCGAAGACGATGCCGATGTTCGGCACGAGCTGGCGGATGCCGTGAACCACGGTCTCGAAGTCGGCCGCGATCCGGGCGGTGATCGCTTCCGGGGCAGCCGGGTCGATGCGGTCGAGGCCTTCGAATCGGCCGTCGGGCAGGTAGCGCGGCCGGTAGAAAGAAGGCACGTATACGCCCCCGATGCGGGCCAGGGCACGCAGCGCGGTCACTCGGTCCACGCCTCGATGCCACTCCCCCATCGCCCCCTCGCGCCGGCCCTGCAGCCGCCGGCCCTGCAGCCGTCGGTTCCAGCCGATCGACTCCAGCGCGTCGCTGATCTCCAGAACGACGTCTTCACCTTCGCCCAGCACCACCGCGTCGACGAAGTCCGCGATCGGCTCCGGATTGAGCACGATCGAGCCGCCGGCGATCACTAGCGGATCGGCCTCCGAACGCTCGGCCGTGGTCAGGCCGATGCCGGCCAGATCCAGCATCGACAACATGTTCGTGCAGACCAGTTCAAACCCGAGACTGAGGCCCAGGACATCGAACTCGCGCAGCGGCCGGCGGGTCTCCAGACTCCAGATACCCACGCCGGCCGAGCGGAGTTCGGCCTCGAAGTCCGTGTCCGGGGCAAAGCATCGCTCCGCCAGCCTGTCGGGACGGTCGTTCAAGACCTCGTAGAGGATACGCAGGCCGAGGTTGCTCATGCCGATCTCGTACAGATCCGGGTACGCGAAACACCATTTCAGAGCCGTCTGCGCCCAGTCTTTCCGGACGGAGTTCCACTCGCCGCCGGCGTATCGGCCGGGCTTTCGCACCCGATTCAGGATCCGCTCGACCACCGGACCGGCGAGCGGCGCGGGGTCGTAGAACGGTCCGGCCGGGTTCGGAGTGGCCACGTGCTTGGCCTCGGGCCCTGTGGTCATCGCTCTGGCTCTCTGGCTGCGTTCGACGTGGTGTGGCTGGGGGCCGGCCGACGGCCGGGCGTATCAGGCGGGGCGTCCCTCTACCCGGCTACCACTCCGGTCTCTCGCGACGCAGATTCGTACTCTGCAAGGCGCCGAGTCCGGCGGCGAGACTGACGAGTGAGGCGCCGCCGTAGGAGACGAACGGCAGGGGAATGCCGGTCACCGGCACGAGACCGATGACCATGCCGACGTTCACGACCACCTGGAAGAAGATCATGGTGGCCATGCCGCTGCTCAAGAGCATCGCGAACGGGTCGGTTGACCGCCAGCTGCACACCAGCAGGCGCCAGATGAGCAAGGCGAAGAGGATGAGCACGACGAGCGAACCAATCAGCCCGAGTTCCTCGGCCAGAACACCCCACACGAAGTCGGTCGTAGAAACCGGCAGAGCTACCTGGCCGTTGGTCAAACCCTTTCCCGCAAGACCGCCGGCGGTGACCGCTTTCTGAGCCTGGATGACCTGGTAGCCGGCACCCTGGGGGTCGGCCCAGGGGTTCAGTACCGTGAGAAGTCGGGCCTGCTGATAGTCGGCCATGTGGCTCCAGACGAACGGGATCGCCGCCAGGGCACCCGCGGCCAGGGTTCCGAGCCAGAGCAAGCTCGCCCCGGCCATGAAGAGCAGACCGGCAACCGTCGCGACCAGAACGAGCGACGTGCCCAGGTCCGGCTGAAGCAGGACGAGGATCCAGGGTGGGCCAAGGACCGCCAGGATGCCGATGATCGTCCAGGGCGACTTCATCCGGTCCTGGCGGTCCGCCAGGAACGACGCGAACACCAGAACCATGATGATCTTGGCCAGTTCGCTGAATTGGAACTGAAAGCCGGCGATGACCACCCAGCGAGCGGCCGTGCCCGCCTCGCCCGTTCCCACGCCGATGCGCAAGGTCAGGATGAGCAGAACGATGTTGATCAGGTAGAGCGGCCAAGCGAACGATCGAAGCCACTTGTAGTCGAAGACCGTGGTCAGCGCCAGGACCACGATCGAGACAACGGCCCACATGATGCTTCGAACGAAGGGCGAGTTGAGCGTCAGAGACTCATGCGTGGAACCGACGCTGTTGCTGTAGGCCATGGCAAGGCCGAAGAGTGTGAGCAAGACCGCATACGTCGTCAGCTGGAAGTCGTAGTTGCGCCACGCCAGCCAGCCGGACTTGGGAGCCCAGGCCCTGAGCTTGAGGGTCTGGGGGTGCAGAATGCTCATCCTTCGATCGGCTCCGTCAGTCCCGGGTGCTGTTGCCGTAGAAGTTGGTCGTCCGGTATGTCCAGCCCATGATGTATCCGGGCGTTCGCCGGTCGAGCATGATAGCCAGTCGTGAAATCGTCTTGTAGTGCAGCGACATGTACAGCTTCACGACCTCGGTGGCCACGTTGCCCCAGGTGTTTGCTCCGTAGATGAAGGCGATGACCGCGAGCTGGGAGTCGGGCTGGGTGAAGTTGTCGACGAACGGGTTGGCGGGCGTGTAGCCGATGAACCACTCGTGATACGGGAGACGGCCCCTCTTGTCGGGGACGCCGAATTCGGCCGTTCCCGTCTTGCCGGCGATCATGATCGGCACATCCACGAGATTGCCGGTGTGCTGACTGGTGACGACCTGTCTCGAGGCAACCCTGATTACCTGGAGGTTCGCCGCTGAGGTAGGCAGCTTGTTCATCAGCGCGGGCTGGATTTCTGTCACGGCACCGGTGACGCCGTTGGTGACCGACTTGACGATCTGAGGCTGCCACACGTTTCCGCCGTTGGCGAGCGCGCAGTAGGCGTTCAGAAGCTGCATCGGAGTGACCGAGTCAAAGCCCTGCCCGATGCCCGCATACATGATTTCGCCCGTGTACATCGGCTCGTTCTGGGTGGCCTGTTTCCAGGCGTTGGTCGGCACGATTCCGGTGGCCGTCTCGGGCAGGTCGATGCCGGTGGGCTTGCCGAAGCCGTACTGGTCGGCCCAGTAGGTCAAGTCCTTGAGGCCCACCTCCAGGGCGAGCTGGTAGAAGAACGTGTCGCTCGAGTAAGAGAAGCCCTGATAGATGTTCAAGGGCCCCCAGCCTTGTCGGTTCCACTCCCAATACTTGAACTCGCCGATCTGGATGAACGGCTGTGAGGTCAGAGTCTGGGTGGTGTTTATCGAGCCGTCCGACAGGCCGGCCGTAGCGGTGACGACCTTATACGTGGATCCGGGCGCGTACTGGGCTCCAATTGCCTTGTTGATGAGCGGCTGTGACGGGTCCGTGAGCAACTTCTGGAAATCGGAGCCACTGATCCCATCGGCAAAGAGCTGGTCGTTGTAGGTCGGCAGGCTGACCATCGCCAGGATCTTTCCGTTCTGTGGGTTCTCAACGATGATCACGCCTTGCTTGACTTTGGCCGCCTGGACGCCCCACGCAAGAGCCTCGGCCGCCATCGCCTGCTCGCGATAGTCCAGGTTCAGCGTGAGCGAGTCGCCCGAGATGGGGTCCTTGCCATGCGTGACCAGCTGCGGAATGGGCTCGCCGTTGGCATCCAGGGCGACGGTTTGATTGCCCGGCGTGCCGCGCAGGTCCTGCTCGTAGTAACCCTCCAAACCAGCCTGACCGACGATGTCATCGGGGGAGTAGCCCTCGGACTTCAACTGCGTGTACTGGGTCTGGGTGATCCGCCCCTCGTAGCCGAGCACGTCGGAGAAGAGTTGCTTGGTCAGGTACTCGCGCTTCTGTGTCTGGGCGATCTTGACCCCGGGCAGGGCGTCGCCGTTCTCCTGAATGAAGCCGGCCACCTGAGCCGATACGCCGTCTGCGACCGTGACCGGCAGATACAGCGACCCGGTGGCGGCGTCGATCTGCGTTTCGATGTAGACCGGATCCAGGTTCAGGATCGAACCCAACCGCTGCGCCACGAGTTCCTCTTTGTCGCGCGGCAGGTCGATCGGCGTCACCGTCACCGCGAAGTCGACCACGTTCTGGACCAGAGGCTGTCCCGTATCGTCGTAGATCAAGCCGCGGGGCGCCGGAATCGACTGCAATTCCGTTGCCTGGTTGGTGGTGTTGACCACTGCTGGGGGTGGTGCGAGAACTACCTGCAGGTAGAACATCCGTGCCGCGAGCGTCGTAACGGCCACGCCGGCGACCAGGACGAACATCCCGAACCGGTAGAGATTGTTGAGTTCACCGCGATTGCCCGCCGAAGTGATGCTCATTTAGTTACCTCCACCAGAGAACACGCTCCCTGTTCTCGGCGCGTCTCTTGAGCCCGATGACCAGAGGCGCCACGACGGCGGCGACGATGGCATTGGCAAACGCACCGCCCAGCAGACTCGACAGCTGCAAGGGGGGAGCAGACGTACGAAGCAGGCCGGTCGTCACGTCTGAGAGAAGCAGGAAGATCGGCGTCACGACGAATGCCGCCGCAACGCACCCAAAGTACCGGGACCTGGACAGCAATGGCTCCGCCAGAGCGGTCAACGCGACCGCGATGAGCAGTTCGAACACGCTGGAACCTAGCGGCCGCATCGCGAAGAAGTCGATGCACAGGCCGCCGACGAAGGCCCAGACCATGCCCTCCTCGAAGCCGTACACGAGCGTCACGGCGACGGCGAAAACGAGAGAGATCTGGAGTTGTGCGCCGACGATCTGGTACCGCGACGCGACTGTTGCCTCCAGGAGCGCCGCGACGCCGGCGCCGACCGCAGCAAAAGCGGGACCCATTGCGGCCAGCCCTCAATAGCGGGGTTGGGATGGCATTCCGGTGAGTGGAATGCGACCGACAAGCGACTTCGACTCGGGGAGTATATGACCGCGGGCAGATTCGGGACAACGGCGGCGGGTCACCGCGGGCCCCCACGACGGTCCGCCGCGGGCTTCCCGCGCGCGCGGCCAGGGCCATCCTCCGATCCCGCGGACCGGGCCCGAGCGGGCTTCTCGAGCGGCCACACGAGTTGCCTCCGTGCCGGCAGCGGAGGCTCGAGGGGCACTCGCGACATCCTCAGCAGGGCGTACTGACGGCTTCGCGGGAATGCTCCCGACCGTCGGCTGCGTGACCCCGGGCCGAGGGTCGGACTTCCGTCTCGCCGCACTAACTTGGTGTTGACGCGAGTGTTGCCCGGTGTCATTCCGCACCGCTTGCCGGCAAGAAGCCTCTGCAGGAACCCTGCGAATGCATGAACCGACCGATCTGCACTTCTGGCTACTCCCTTCCAGGGTCAACCGGCCTCGGAACCTCGGACGCCTGCCGGAACGCTACAAAGTTGCACGTGAAACACCGTTCTTGCGCTGTGGGGCGTCCTGGAGCCGTGAATCCGGTCCTTGTCACTGTCCTGGGCGGCGTTTGGGGGCCACGGCAGGAAGGACTCCGGGCCAACCAGCCCGGACGACGCGCCGATGTTGCACGTGAAACCTGAAATCTGGCCCGTTTTGGACGGCGTATTCAGAGTCGGCCGGCCGATCTTCCCAGCCGAAGCGAATTTGGGGGACCAGGACCATCGGCCGGTGCTTCACGGCACAACCCGCCGCTCTACGGCGGCGATTCACGACGAATTGTGCGAGGCGGAAGGACTCGCTGGGCGTTGTGAGCGGCGCGTAAGCGCCCGTATATCGTGGAGGCGCAGGCTGGCGCTCCACTCGTCAGGGCGAGCCGACCCACGGGCCCGCGCGAGACCATCAAATGGCTCGACTCACGCTTCGAAATCCGCCGAGGGGCCCCGAATGGTAGAATTTCACGGAGCCGTTGACTGAAATGGGGACCTGATTGGGCCAGATCATCGCCTGCGCTAACCAGAAGGGTGGCGTTGGGAAGACCACGACCGTAGTCAACCTTTCAACATACCTTGCGCTCGCCGGAGACGCCGTTCTCGTCATCGATCTGGATCCGCAGGGCAACACCACCAGCGGTTTTGGCCTGGATCGCAGCGACATCAAGCACTCCATATATGAAGCGATCATCGAGGACGCACTCGTCTCCGATCTGATCGTGTCGACGGATATTCCGGGGCTCTCGATCGTTCCTTCGTCGATATCGCTGGCCGGAGCCGAAGTCGAGCTGGCGCCCCTGCCCCAACGGGAGCGGCGGCTGGCCAAGATTCTCACCGAGCAGGTCGAAACGTACGACTACGTTCTGCTGGACTGCCCGCCTTCGCTCGGCCTTCTGACCGTGAACGCGCTCACCGCCGCAAACGCCGTGGTGATTCCGATTCAGTGCGAGTACTACGCCCTCGAGGGCCTGTCGCAGCTGATCGCCACGATCAACCTCGTCAGGAACCACCTCAACCCCGACCTGGCGATCAAGGGTGTTGTCCTGACGATGTACGACCCACGCACCAATCTCTCGGCTGAGGTGGACGCCGAGGTTCGCAAGCATCTCGGAAGCGCCGTCTTCGACACCATAATCCCGCGCAGCGTGCGTCTCTCAGAAGCGCCCAGCTACGGGCTGCCGATCGCCCTGTATCGCCCCGACTCCAAGGGTGCGGAGGCATACGCCGCTCTTGCGGCCGAGATGCGGGAGCGCGACGGCCGTCCGGCGCCGATCTCCCGTGCCACCGCCGGCAACGGGTCGCCTACCGCTGACAGGAGCTCGCGTTGACGCCACCGCCTGTCGAGCGGCACACCGGCTTGGGGCGCGGGTTGGAAGCGCTGATCCCGCAGACGACGCAGGCCGGCGCGGCGCCGATCGAAATCCCCATCTCGCGCATCCGCGGCAATCCATACCAACCGCGTCAGAAGGTCGAGCAGAAGGCTCTCGAATCGCTGGCCGCGAGCATTGCCATCCACGGGGTCATTCAGCCAGTGCTGGTCACCGAGGTCCTGGACGGCTACCAGCTCGTCGCCGGGGAGCGCCGGGTCCGGGCTGCGCAGTTGGCCGGCCTAGACCACGTCCCGGCGGTCGTTCGACAGCTCACCGAGCGCGACCAGCTCGCCGTAGCGATCGTCGAGAACGTGCAGCGGGCCGACCTCAACGCCATGGAAGAGGCCCACGCCTACCGGCAGCTGGCCGACGAATTCAAACTCACTCAGGATGAGATCGCCGCGCGCGTGGGCCGGGCCAGATCCACCATCGCCAACACGCTGCGCCTCCTCGAACTCGAACAGCCGGTGCAGCAGGCCCTGGCAGATGGCAACATCGCGGAAGGACATGCCAGAGCGCTGGCCGGAGCGACGCCGGCGGCGCAGCGGCAACTTGTCGAAACCGTGATGGTCCGGGGGCTGTCGGTCCGGCAGACCGAGGAACTCGTTCGCCGACTTCGGGATCGACCGCCGATCCAGAGCAAGATAGCCACCGATTCGGACGCAAACATGGATCGCCTGGAAGAGGATCTCCGGCGTGCCTTGGGCACGAAGGTCAGCCTGGCTAGATCGAGGAAGGGCGGCCGCATCGTCATCGAGTACTACAGCGACGAGGAGTTCTCGCGTCTCTTCGATCGACTGACCGGAGGAATCTCTTGACGCAGGATCTGCCGCGGCCCGGCAACGGACAAACCAACGGATCGACGACCGGCCCCACTCCGCCGGCTGCAACTCGCCGGCCCCGCAAGACCGCTACCAGCGACTACAACGCCGAGAGCATTCAAGTTCTCGAGGGTCTCGACCCGGTCCGCCGACGACCGGGCATGTACATNNGAAGCCATGGCCGGCCACGCCACCCACGTCGAGGTCAGGGTCCTCGAGGACGGCTCCGTCCGAGTCACCGATGACGGCCGAGGCGTACCGGTCGGACGTCACCCGAGCGGCAAGGATGCCCTGGAGATCGTCCACACCGTCCTGCATGCCGGCTCCAAGTTCGGCGGCGGCGGATACAAGGTTTCGGGCGGGCTCCACGGCGTCGGCGTAAGCGTCGTCAACGCGCTCTCCGAGTCTCTTCGGGTCGAGTCCGCACGCGACGGCTCGGTATGGTCGCAGGAGTACGCTCGAGGCGTTCCGACTACGCCCGTTCGCAAGGTCGGGCCACAGGGCGATCGCAAGGGCACGACCACGACGTTCAAGGCCGACCCCGAAGTCTTCGAGACGGTCGAGTTCTCGTTCGACACGATCGCACAGCGCCTACGCGAGTCGGCCTACCTCAACAAGGGCCTGTGGATCAGGCTGCTGGACGATCGGGCCGATCGTGAACGTTCGTTCTATTTCGAGGGTGGCCTGATCTCCTTCGTGCGCCACCTCAACAAGAACAAGGAAGCCCTCCACGCCCGCCCGATCTACGTCGAACGCCGCGAAGGGTCGAGTTCGATCGAGGTCGCTCTTCAGTACAACGACTCGTATGCGGAGAACGTCTTCAGCTTCGCGAACAACATCAACACTGTCGACGGCGGCACGCACCTGACCGGCTTCCGGGCTGCGCTGACGCGGTCGCTCAACGACTACGCCCGTCGCGCCGGGATACTCAAGGATGCCGACGCCAACCTCTCCGGCGACGATGTCCGCGAGGGTCTCACCGCGGTGGTGAGCGTTAAGCTCGTCGACCCGCAGTTCGAGGGCCAAACAAAGGCCAAGCTCGGCAACGCCGAGATCAAGGGTCCGGTCGAGGCTGCCGTGGCCGAAGGGATCGGCCAGTACCTGGACGAAAACCCCGCCGACGGCCGGCGCATGATCGAGAAATCGCTGACCGCCGCCCGCGCCCGCGAAGCCGCGCGCAAGGCCCGCGACCTCGTCATCCGCAAGGGCGCCCTCGAGGGCATGTCCCTGCCGGGCAAACTGGCCGACTGCCAGGAACGCGACCCCGCCAAGAGCGAGCTCTATCTGGTCGAGGGCGACTCGGCCGGCGGCTCGGCCAAGCAGGGCCGCGACCGCCGCTTCCAGGCGATCCTGCCGCTCCGCGGCAAACTCCTCAACGTGGAGAAGGCCCGCCTCGACAGGATCGTGTCGAGCGAGAACATCCGGCCCCTCGTCATCGCCCTGGGCGCCGGCATCGGCGACTCGCTGGATCTGGCCAAGCTGCGCTACCAACGGATCATCATCATGACCGACGCGGACGTGGACGGGGCTCACATCCGGACCCTGCTGCTGACGTTCTTCTTCCGCCACATGCCGCAGGTGATCGAGAACGGCTACCTGTTCATCGCCCAGCCGCCGCTGTTCCGCGTCAGCACCGGCAAGGTGACGCACTACGCCGCATCTGAAACGGAACGCGACGCGATCGTCAAGAAGATGGCCGTCAAGAACATCACCGTGCAGCGCTTCAAGGGCCTCGGCGAGATGAACGCCGACCAGCTCTGGGAGACGACGATGAACCCCGAAACGCGCACCCTGCTGCGGGCTGAAGTGGACGACGCGGCCGAGGCCGACGCCATCTTCACGATGCTGATGGGGGAGCGTGTCGAGCCGCGCAAGGACTTCATCAAGACCGAGGCTCGAAAGGTCCAGAACCTCGATGTCTGATCCGGCCTTCCTGGACGCGTCACCGCTCTCCGATCCGGATTCGGCCGGCCGCGCCGGCGTGCCCGCGTCGGAGGCGAGCGGCGCCGCCCAGGTCCAGCCCGTGATGCTGTCGTACTCGGACTTCCGTCTCCGGCCCCACCATTGCTTCGCCTGCGGCGAGCTCAACGAGATAGGCCTGCACCTCCAGCTCAACCTCGAGCGGGGCAGGTGCTGGACGGAACTCCAATTGCCGCGCCGGTTCGAGGGCTGGGAAGGGCTCATCCACGGCGGGATCCTGTGCACGATCCTCGACGAGGTCATGGCCTGGTCGCTGGTCGCGCAGGACAACTGGGGCGTGACCGCTCGAATGAGCGTCACCTTCCGCAAGCCGGTCACCGTA
Source organism: Chloroflexota bacterium (assembly GCA_003171035.1). GTDB lineage: Bacteria > Chloroflexota > Limnocylindria > Limnocylindrales > CSP1-4 > Fen-1039. The sequence continues at coordinate 3,121 of PMXR01000091.1, read as the reverse complement.
GGCCGAGCCATTCGCGCCGAGGGCTGGATAACGGAAGACCGTCGCCGAATTCACGTCACGGCCGGGCGGATCGTGGACGCCTCAACGGGCGAGGAGCTGGTCCTCGCCGAAGCCACATATGTGGCCGCCAGCGAAAGCCGCAAGCGCGAGCTCAAGCAGAATTACGGCGTCGGCGAGGAGACCGCGCGATGAGCGCCAAGTCCTCCGCCCGCACCGAGTCCGCGATCACCCTTCAGTCGAACCTTTTCGTGGCCACGCACTTGCCCCGAGCCAAACAGCTGGGCGGGCAACTCGCGGACCTGATCGCGGATCCCGATGCCTTCGTGGCGGCCCTGACGGCCGGGCTCGAGGAGCTGGCCGACCCAATCGTCGTCATAGGAATCCGCTCGGTGACGCCCGGCCTGAGCGAAGTCCTTGGCGTTCGTCTGCCGCTCCTCGAGGCTACGCACAGGACCCTGAGCAAAGCCACCAAGAAGGCTCCCGCTTCGCTCCTGCTCGAGATCACCGGGCGGCTCCTCGGCCATGGCGCCGCGGACGTGCGCTGGTTCGGCATGTGGAACTTCGAGCGACTCCTGGCCACGGATCCGGAGCCGACCTGGCAGTTGATGCGCCGCGCCGCCGCAGCAGCGGGGGAGTGGATCAGCGTCGACACGCTCGCCCACCCGTACGCTGCCGGGATCCTGCTCGACGGGCTGCGCTGGGCCGAACTCGAGCGACTCGTCTATTCGCCGTCGCGCTGGGAGCGGCGACTCGTCGGCTCCACGATGGCCACGCTGCCGCACGTGAAATACGCCGGCAGTCGGGACAAGGCAGCGGCTGCGAGGGGCCTCCAGTTGATCGGTCAGCTGATCGGCGACGCCGAGCCGGACGTTCAGAAGGCACTCTCGTGGGCCCTGCGCTCGCTCGCACCGATCGACACCGCGGCGGTCGTCACGTTCGTCGAAAGAGAGGCCGAGAAGGCGCGCGCCACCGACGACGGCCACCGAGCCTGGGTCCTGAGGGACTCCCTGTCCAAGTTGCCGAACGATGCGCAGAAGAACCTCAAGGCCTGCCTGCAAGGTATCCGGCGCCGCCCCGGCGCCCCATCGACATCGCTCGCCGCGACAACCGCGGCTGAACTCGCCTCAGCCGACGCCGATCAGCGGCCCCGTCCAAGTTCCCGGGAGGAATAGCGCACCGTGACAGACGATCTGGGCAGGGTAAGGGTCATCCGCATCGAAGACGAGATGCGGACCAGCTACCTCGACTATGCGATGAGCGTCATCGTCGCCCGAGCGCTGCCCGACGTCCGCGACGGCATGAAGCCGGTCCACCGCCGCATCCTCTACACGATGGGCGAGATGGGGCTGTCGGCCACGTCGTCCTTCCGCAAGTGCGCCGCGATCGTTGGCGAGGTGATGGGCAAGTACCACCCCCACGGCGACGTGGCGCTGTACGACGCGCTCGTGCGGCTGGCCCAGGACTTTTCGATGCGCTACCCGCTCGTCGACGGCCAGGGGAACTTCGGCTCCATCGACGGCGACAGCGCGGCGGCCATGCGCTACACCGAGGCCCGTCTGACCGGCATTGCCGCCGAGATGCTGGCCGACATCGACAAGAACACGGTCGACTTCACGGACAACTACGACGGCACGCAGAAGGAACCGACGGTCCTGCCGGCCAAGCTCCCGAACCTGCTGGTCAACGGCTCGTCCGGCATCGCCGTCGGCATGGCGACGAACATCCCGCCGCACAACCTCGGCGAGGTTTGCGACGCCGCCCGGGCTCTCATCGACGACCCCGAGTTGACCTCGGACGACCTCTGCAAGTACATCCTGGGCCCGGACTTCCCGACCGGCGGCACGATGTACCGCTACGAGACACGCCGCAACGCCATTACCGGCGAGAGCGAAACGATCGACGCCATCCGCGAGATGTACGCCCACGGCCGCGGGCGCGTAGTGGTCAGAGCCCAGGTCGCCTTCGAGGAAGGCCGCCACGGCCGGATGGCGATCATCGTCACCGAGCTGCCGTACATGGTCAACAAGGCCGCCATGCTCGAGAAGATGGCCGAGATGGTTGGGGCCAAGAAGATCGAGGGCATCGCGGACCTGCGTGATGAGTCCGACCGCGACGGCATGCGCATCTACATCGAGATCAAGCGCGACGCCGATCCGCACCGCGTCCTGAACAACCTGTTCAAGCACACCGCGATGCAGACCGCGTTCAACCTGAACATGCTCGCCCTCGTCGACGGCCAGCCCCAGACGCTGCCACTCAAGGCCGTGCTGGCGCACTACATCGAGTTCCGGCGTGAAGTCGTTCGCCGCCGGACCGAGTACGACCTGGAGAAGGCTCGGGCTCGGGCGCACATCTTGGAAGGCCTCAAGATCGCCCTCGACAACCTGGACGAGGTGATCAAGACCATCCGCGCGTCGGCCGACGTCGACAAGGCTCGCGCAAACCTCATGACCGGCTTCGGCCTCTCGGAGATCCAGGCTCAGGCGATCCTGGACATGCGCCTCGCCCGCCTCGCCGCCCTCGAGCGCAAGAAGATCGAAGACGAGTACCTCGAGGTGATCAAGGTGATCGCCGAACTCGAGGACATCCTGGCTAACCCGTCTCGGATCCTCGCCGTAATCAAGGACGAGCTCGCCGCCCTCAAGACCAAGTACTCCGGCGTCCGACGCACGCGGATCGCCGACGACTCCAGCCGCGAGATGACCGATGAGGATCTGATCGCCGACGAAGACGTCGTCGTCACCATCAGCCGGCGCGGCTACATCAAGCGCCAGCCGGTCGCGACCTACCGCCGCCAGGCTCGCGGCGGCAAGGGGATCATCGGCCACGTCACGCGTGAGGAAGATGCCGTAGAGCACCTTCTCGTGGCCAATACCCACGACTGGGCGCTCTTCTTCACCAACCGCGGCCGGGTCTTCTCGGCCAAGGTCCACACCATCGTCGACGCCAGCCGCCAGGCCAAGGGCATCGCCATCATCAATCTGCCCGGCGTCCAGGTGGAGCCCGGCGAAGTCCCGATGGCGACCATCACCCTGTCGGACTTCAAGGCCGGCAAGTTCCTGGTCATGGCCACCCGCAACGGCATCGTCAAGAAGACGCCGCTGGAGCAGTTCGAGAAGGT
>PMXR01000051.1 GCA_003171035.1 Chloroflexota bacterium | reverse complement strand
AGACCGACGACGCCGCCGTGCTGGCGGGTTTCGTGCAGCAGTACTACGAACGCGCCACGAGCGTCCCGCCGGAGGTTCTCGTGCCTACGCAACCCGAGGACGCCGCGGACCTCGAGGGATTCCTGGCTGGCCGCCGCGGATCCGGAGTGCATTTCCACGTTCCGCAGCGCGGCGAGAAGCGCGAGTTGCTCGAGCTGGCGGTCCGCAACGCAACCGAGACGCTCGCCCGCGAACATGCCCGCTGGCTGGCCGATCACGGCAAGACGCTGGCTGCGCTCGAAGAACTGGCCGTCGCGCTCGACCTGCCCTCGACTCCGGTGCGGATGGAGTGCTACGACATCAGCAACTTGCAGGGTGCGCAGTCGGTCGGCAGCATGGTCGTCTTCGAGGAGGGCCGGCCGCGGACGGGGGAGTATCGGCGCTTCCGCATCAAGGAAGTGCAGGGTGCCAACGACTTCGCCAGCCACGCGGAAGTGCTGCGGCGCCGGTTCCGTCGTGCCAGGGCTGGCGAGGAAGGGACCGAGGAAGAGCTTCGCTGGCAACTGCCCGATCTGGTCGTCATCGACGGCGGCAAAGGCCAGCTGTCCGCCGCGAAAGAAGCCCTGGACGAACTGGGCTACCACGACCTGGCGGTCGTTGGGCTGGCCAAGGAGCGCGAGGAGATATTCCTGCCCAACCGCGAAGAGCCGGTCCTGCTTCCGACAACCTCACCTGCGCTCTACATGATGCAGCGGCTGCGCGACGAAGCTCACCGCTTCGCCATCACCTACCACCGGGCGTTGCGCGCGAAAGCGGCGACGCATTCGGCCTTCGACGATCTGCCGGGCGTGGGTCCAAAGAGGCGAGCGGCATTGCTTCGGGTCTTCGGTTCGGCGAAGCGCGTTCGCGAAGCCCCGGTCGAGCAGGTCGCCGCGGTGCCGGGCATCGGGACGACCCTCGCGGCGAAGATCAAGGCCGGTTTGGAGGGTTAGGGCTCGCCATCCGAAACTGCCCGCAAGGAGTGGGTGCGTCCGGCAAACGCCGGTAGGCTGAACCCTGGTATCATCCCGCCTCGTGCGAAGACTCATACCAATCCTGATCCTGGTCGTGTTCGGCACGGCTATGTATGTCGACTTCTGGCCTGGCGCCCAGTTCGTGGTCCTCAGCGACCCCAACGCCGGCTTCACGAGCAAGCTGGACACGAAGCTGGGCCTCGACTTGAAGGGTGGCTACTCCTCGACCTATCAGGCTCAGTGCGTCGTGCGCAACGGCGCGACCGCTTGCCCGAGCACGTCCGACATGGCCGAAATCCAGACCATCGTCGAGAACCGCGTGAACTCGACCGGCACCGGCGAGATCACGGTTGAGACCCAGGGTACCGACAGAGTCGTGGTCCAGGTCCCGGGTGCCGCCAATCCTGAGCAGATCGATAAGCTCGTCGGCCAGACCGGCCAGCTGACGTTCATTCCCCTGGACCGCACCATGTACGGCTACATGAACGTGACTGACCCGGCGAACCCGACCCCAGTCGCCGGAACGGCCACCATTCCGGTCGCCGGGACCACGCTGACGACAACCGACCAGTATGGTATTCCTCTATTCGATGGCCAGCAGGTCGACGGTTCCCAGGTTGCCGCGAAGCTGGACACAACCAAGACTCCAAGCCAGTGGGCCGTCGACCTCGTGCTCAAGAGCGACGCCAAGACAACGTTTGGCACCTGGAGTACCAACAACACAGGCAGCTACTTCATGATCGTGCTCGACGGCGTGATCAAAGAGGTGCCGTACGTCGCCGAGGCGATTACCGACGGTACGGCCGAGATCAGTGGCAACTTCACGGCTGATAGCGCCAAGCAGCTGGCCGCAGTTCTCCAGTACGGCTCCCTGCCCTTCCCACTGACTCAGCTGACGAGCTCGAACATTCCGGCCACGCTGGGCAAGAGCTTCATGGATCAGACGCTCTTCGGCGGCGCCATCGGCATCGTCCTGGTCATGATCTTCATGCTGGTCTACTACCGGCTGCCCGGGCTGGTCGCCACGCTGGCCCTGAGCTACTACGGCATCGCCGTTCTGGCGTTGTTCAGGGTCGTGCCGGTGACGCTGAGCCTGGCCGGTATCGCGGGCTTCGTGTTATCGATAGGCATGGCGGTAGACGCCAACATACTTATCTTCGAGCGCACCAAAGAGGAACTCCGTAGCGGCAAGACGCTCGTCTCGGCGATGGAAGCCGGCTTCAACCGGGCGCTCAACTCGATTATCGACTCCAACGTATCCACGCTCATCACCGCCACGATCCTTTACTTCGGCGGCTCGCCGGCAGTCAAGGGATTTGCGTTGGTGCTGATCATCGGCGTGGCGACGTCGATGTTCACTGCAGTCACGGTCTCGCGGCGAATGCTCCGGATGGTGGTTCATCAGGAGTTTGCGCAACGCGCGTGGCTGTACGGCGTCACTGATGAGGAGTTCAAGGCGCGAGCGGTCCGCATGGGTCGCCGGGAGGCCCGCGGTCGTGTTTGATGTCATCGGCAAGCGCAACTGGTTCTTCCTTTTCTCGGGGCTGATCCTCGTCCCGGGGCTGATCTTCATCGCTCTGACGCCAATCACGGGCGGCAAGCAGGGGCTGCAGTTCTCGGTTGACTACACGGGCGGGACCGTCTGGGAAGCGCAATTCAAGAACACGTCCGTGACCACGGATCAGGTCAGAGCGGTCTTCGTCGCCAACGGGATCGGCGACGCCGACGTAACCGAGGACTCCGCACACTACTTCACCATCCGGACCAAACAGGTAGGCCTCTTCCCGCAGCCCACGCCGGTGCCAGCAACGCCGACGCCAAACGCCTCGGCGTTGGCTTCTGCCCTGGCGAGTGCCTCTGCGGCGCCGAGCGCAACTCCGACTCCGAGCCCCACCCCGTCGCCGAGTTCGAGCGGCAGCGCGGCGCCGTCTGCGAGCGCCTCCGCCACGGCATCGCCAAGCCCGTCGCCGACGATCGCCATCGCCGGTGTGGAGCAAGACGGCAAGACCGTTTGCCAGCGCGTCCTGCCGACCAGCGGCAAGATGGCGAGCATCGTGGCGATCATGCAGGCCAATCCCAACATCGGCCCCGTGCTCTGCACCCGCGAAACCACGACGGTGGGCCCGATCATCAGTGCCCAGCTGATCACCCAGACGATCGAGCTGATCCTTCTGGGTTCGCTCGGCATTCTGATCTGGGTCGGCTTCCGGTTCGGCAGCGTCAAGTTCGGCGCCACGGCTTTGGTCGCCCTGCTTCATGACGTGATCGTCGTCGTCGGCCTGTTCGCGATCATGGGCACGCTGTTCGGGGTGCAGATCGACGCCTTATTCGTGACGGCGATGCTGACCGTCATCGGCTTCAGCGTGCACGATACGATCGTTGTGTACGACCGGATCCGCGAGAACAAGACCCGCCACGCCGGCGAACCCTTCGATCAGATCGTCAACCACTCGATCCTGCAGACCTTCGGCCGGTCGATCAACACCAGCATGACCGTTGTGATCACGCTGACGGCGCTGCTCCTCTTCGCGGGTGCCTCGATCCACTACTTCGTGCTGGCACTGCTGATCGGCATCATCTCGGGCACATACTCGTCGATCTTCAATGCGAGCCCGCTGCTCGTGGTCTGGCAGCTCTGGGAGGATCGCCACCGCGCGGAGCGGATGGCATCCATGCGGGGCGTCAGGCGCACCTGACCGGGTTCGGCGGCGGCGCCTTGGGTGCCCGTCGCAATCGTTCTGACAGGTTGTTGAGCCGCAGATACGTCACGGTTGAGTCCGTGCTGTCATCCTGGGCGGCATGATCACCTCGGCGTTCCGATGGCGCGTGGCGCCGTCTCAGGCTGTCGATTCGGAATGTCTGGCTCTGGCGGCCGAGCGCGGGATCTCGTCGCGTCTCCTGGCTGTCCTGGCAGCCCGCGGCGTCATCACGGCCGGCGACCTGGCTCGGTTTCTGGCTCCGGCCGAGGACGGCCTGCACGATCCGCGGCTGTTGCCTGATGCGCAGGCGGCGCTCCGGCGGGTGGTAGCAGCCCGTGCCAACGGCGAGCGCGTCATGGTCTACGGCGACTTCGACGCCGATGGGCTCACGGGCCTGTCGATCCTGGTCCTGGCGCTGCGATCGTTGGGTCTCGATGTTGCGCCGTACGTACCGGAGAGGCTGATCGACGGGCACGGGCTGTCGTTGCGAGCCATCGATCGCGCCGCGACCGAGGGGCGCACTCTGATCGTTACCGCCGACTGCGGAACGAGCAGCTCCCCGGAGATAGACCTCGCGGTGGGGCGGGGCATCGACGTCCTCGTCACGGACCACCACCACGCAGCCACATGGCCCGCCGGCGCCGTGGCTGTGGTCAATCCCATGCGCGATGACTCGGTCTATCCGGAGCGCGGGCTGACGGGCGCGGGCGTGGCCTGGAAGTTCGCGCACCTGTTGATCGATGAGCTGGGCGCCGGCGAGAGTGGCGGTGCGGTGAGTGGCGGTGCGGTGAGTGGGGCCGGCTCGAGCGCCGCCCAGACGACGGGTGGTCGCAGGCCTCTGCCCCGGGCCGTTCGGGAGCTGGCCGACCTGGCCCTGATCGGCAGCGTTGCCGACGTGGCCCCGATCATCGGCGAGAACCGCGCGATTGCCCGCCTCGGTCTCGAGCAACTGCGGGTCGGGCCTCGACCTGGGCTGGCGGCGTTGATCGCCCGGTCGGGAGTGGCCCTCGATCGTCTGAACCTGGACGACATCGGCTTCGCAATCGCGCCACGACTCAACGCTGCGGGCAGGATGGGAGACGCCTCTCGAGCGGCACGGCTTCTGTTGTCGACCGACCCGGACGAGGCCGCGAAGCTGGCGGAAGAGGTCGAGAAGGCGAATCTCGATCGCCGGGAGATCACCCGGCGGTCCCTGCTCGAGGCACGGCACGAGCTCGGCCTTGGGCCGGAGCCCGACGCGCCGGCCCCAGCCCACGCCGCGGTGGACGTGGCGACCGGGGTTGGCCCGGCTACGGTCGCCACGGCCACCGTGCAATCAGAGCTTCCCGCCGCGCTCCTCGTCCGTGGGGAGTGGCCGGTCGGGATAATCGGCTTGATCGCCGGCCGCCTGGCCGAGGACTTCGGGCGACCGGCGGTGGTTGCGACCACGCTGGATGGCGAAGTCGGCACGTTGCGAGCCTCTTGCCGGAGTGGCGCCGGGGTCAACCTCGCTGAGGCATTGCTGGCCTGCGCCGATCTCCTGATACGCCACGGCGGCCATCAGGCCGCGGCCGGTTTCGACATCGACGCGGAGCGGTGGCCCGAATTCTGCGTGCGTTTCCTTGTCCTCGCGGCCGCCAGCGCGCAGATACCGGCATTGCCGGAACTGGCGGTCGACCTGGTTGTACCCGCGGACGCTGCCGACTACGACCTTGTCCGCGAGATCGGGCTGCTCGCGCCCACCGGCCCTGGCAATCCGGCCCCGAACGTGGGTGTCACAGGCCTTACCGTCGTGCGCGTTCGATCCGCGAATGGGGGCCACACTCAACTCGTGCTGCGTCGCAGCCGCGATGTCGTCGACGGTGTGGCGTTCCGACGGGCCGATCTTGCGGCGATGCTCCACGAGGGCGATCGGATCGATCTGGTGGCGCGTGTCGGGAGCCGCAAATTCGGCGGCTTCGAGTCGATTCAGCTCGAAGTGCTCGACGTCTCAGCCGAGGGCGAGCAGCTGGGCCGCGAAGCTCGGCCGCCGGTCGGATAACCTTGGGACTCATGAACACATACCTCGAGCGTTTGTCCGACCGGACCCGGAAGGTCGGGTCCGTCCTGTGCCTGGGCGTCGATCCGCAGCCGGAAACCCTGCCCGACGGCTTTCAGCCGACGCTGGCGGGTCTGGAGCGCTTCTGTGAAGTCCTCATCGATGCAGCGGCTCCATATGCCGCGGCCGTCAAGCCCAATGTGGCGTTCTTCGAGGCTTTCGGTTCGGCGGGGATCGCGGCTCTCGAGCGCCTACGCGGGCGCGTGCCGGCGGACCTGCCTTTCGTCGCCGACGTCAAGCGAGGCGACATCGGTAGCACCGCCGCCCGCCAGGCCGTCGCGCTGTACGACATCCTGGGCGCCGACGCGATAACGGCCAACCCCTACCTCGGGTCAGAGGCGATAGAGCCGTTGCTGGCCCGCCCGGAACGGTTCGCGTACTTGCTGTGCCGCACCTCAAACCCCGGCGCGGGCGAGCTGCAGGGTCTCGAAGTGGCAGCCGACCCCGCGACGGGCGCTCCGGCCGAGCCGCTGTACGCGAGGGTCGCACGGCGGGCCGTCGCTTGGGGACCGGGCGGAACCGTTGGGCTGGTGGTCGGCGCCACGGCGCCGGTGGAGCTGGAGCGGATCCGAGGCATTGCGCCCGGACTGGCCCTGCTCGTGCCCGGAGTGGGTGCCCAGGGTGGGGAAGTGGAGCCGGTGATGCGGTTCGGCCCCGCGACCGCCGCTCCGGCCGCGGCCCGTGCCGGCGGTGGTCTGCTGGTCAACGTTTCACGCGGGATATCGGCCGCGGCCGGCCGGGGCAGTCTTGGACCGGGCGTGGATGTCGCGGACCTGCTCGCGGCGGCGGCGAAGGAATGGGCTACACGTCTGGCCGTATGATCGACCGACATCCTCCTGCCGGCGCCCCAGGCGGCCGATGCCTCATTCGATCTGGACTCGGTCCAGGATGTGTGTGGGCGCGTTGCCGCCCAGAGGCTGCCTAAGAGGACTCGATGGCGGGCGATCCCGATCTCGAACGAACGCGCAGGTTCTCCGTGGCGGAGGTCAAGCGGATCCTCGGCCTGACCGAGCCGACCGCGGACCGGCTCTTCGCCAGGGGTCGGACGGTTCTGGGGCAGGACCGGGCCAACCAGTGCCTGGAGCTGGCGAAGCTGGCGCCGCTTACGCGCCGCCACATACCCACTTCGGCGATCGCGTCGCTGCTGGCCGGGACCACCGAGCTTGGTCCTGAGTGGTGGTCGGCGTCGCACCGGGAACTTACCTTCGAGCGGGAGTGGGCTGAGCGTGGGGCGCCCAACAAGCTGCTGGCCGCCGGTCACGACGATCCGGAGAAAGAAGAAGGCGGGTCGTGCCTGGCTTTGCTCGGTGAATGGATCTCCGACGATGGCGCCAACAAGGCCTGGGGTCTGCCGATCGACCACGTAGACGCCAACGACGCCGCGGTCGACGGCCGAATAGTTCTGCCGGACGATGCCAAGCCTGGCGACCGGCTGACTGCGGCCTACGGTCCGGGTGGCCGGGTCTGGGTCGACGTCGTCGAGCGCGAGGGGGCCACCGGCAACGGGCCCGGACTGTTCGGGTCGCGGCTTGCCGAGCACCGACTCCACGACGTCGCCGAGGTCCGGGCGGCCTGGGCGATGGCCGCGTCCGCGGCTCCGGTCCGCTTGCCCGGGGAGATGGCCGGCCGGGCCAGTGATCCGTATTCGGCCAAGCTGGATGCCGGCGACTCGCGCTGCCTCTTCGAATGGGCCGTGGCCAACGGCGCCAACGCCCGCGAACTCGCGGGTCCGTGGCGCACAAAGGATGCGCTCTGGTCGGCGCGACTCCGAATGGGGTTGCTCTTCAGCCGGCCCGGGGTCTGGATCACCTTCGATGAGGCGCTGGTCGGATTGATCGACGATGACAGGGAGGCGCTGTCAATCGCTCTTGCCGCCCTGGGCTGCTGAGGCGTCACCGGTTGCGGCCCGACTCCGGAAATCATTCGCGGTGCGATGCCGTTGGCGTGGAGTGGCTCCGATCGGGCGCGATACACTGACGCCATGACCAGCAGAGCGAAGGCCGAAGGGGCCGACACCGGCATCGCGGCGACCGGGGCAACCGTTGGCCGGTCTGCCGCCGCCCGCCGGGCCGCCCCTCGGCGAGACACAGATCAGCGCGTCGTGATCCTGAGCGGGCTTTCAGGCGCCGGCAAGACCGCGGCCGCGAAGGCATTCGAGGACCTCGGCTACACCTGCATGGATAACCTGCCCGGCGAGTTGCTGCCCGATCTGGCCGAGCTGGTGTCGATCGACCGCCATCGTTTCGAGAAAGTGGCCGTCGTTCTCGACGTCCGCGCCGGCAACGCGCCTCTTGCGCTCGCGGCGATGCGTGGCGCACTCGAGGGCCGCGGCATTCAACCCCGGGTCATCTTCCTCGAAGCCCGCGACGACATCCTGATTCGGCGGTTCTCGGAGACGCGCCACCGCCACCCGCTTGCCGGCACGCGGGGAATCGCGGATTCCATCGCCGAGGAGCGGCGCATTCTCGAGCCGGTTCGAGCCGATGCCGACATCGTCGTGGACACCTCCGAGCTGTCGCTGCGCCAGCTGAAGGAGCGGATCTTCGCCAATCTCGAGATTGCTCCGTCGGACCAGCAGCTCGTCTTCCAGCTGATCAGCTTCGGNNACGTCATGGGCCAGCCGATCGCGAGGCAGTTCTTCGACTTCCTGAGCAAGTTCCTCGAGCTGACCGTGCCGGGCTTCCGGAGCGAGGGCAAGACGCGCCTGACGATCGCTATCGGCTGCACCGGCGGCTACCACCGCTCCATCGTGATCGCCGAGGAACTGCGGACTTGGCTCGAGTCCCGTGGCTTCGGGACGGTGGCCGTCTTCCACCGCGAGCTGGAGCGCGAATGAACGTACCCGGCATGCGAGTCAGCCGTGCCGTGCTGCGGCGCTGGCTTGTGCCCGGGATCGGCCTCAAGCGCTGGGTCCTGGTCGTCTTCCTCGGTGAGGCGTTGCTGGCGCTCGCCGGCGCTCTGCTCTTGCGGCAGGTCTATCGCGAGTACGACTTCTCCGGGCCGGGCCAGAGCTTGCTCTACCTCATCACGCTCCAGTTCCTGCCGTATTGGCTCCGCGGCGCGATCGTCGGCGGCGGCGGGACCGCGCTCTTCCTGTACGGGTCGTGGCGAGCGATCCGTGTCCTCATGGGTCCCTTCCTGACGCCTGAGAGCGACCAACCGCTGGTCGAGGTCATCTACCAGAAGCGCTTTCTGTCGCGTGGGCCGAAGATCGTGGTCGTCGGCGGCGGCACGGGCCTCTCGACGTTGCTGCGCGGGATCAAGGAGCACAGCAGCAACATCACCGCCGTCGTCACAGTGGCCGATGACGGTGGTTCTTCGGGCCGGCTGCGCGAAGAGTTGGGCATTCCCGCTGTGGGTGACATTCGAAACTGCATCGTGGCCCTGGCCGATTCCGAGCCGCTGATGGGCCAGCTGCTCCAGTACCGGTTCCCCGGCGAGGGCGAGGGCGGCCTGGGCGGTCATACGGTCGGAAACCTGCTGCTCGCGGCCATGACGTCGGTACAGGACGACGACTTCGAGGAAGCGGTCCGCCAGATGAATCGGGTCCTGGCCGTACGCGGCCAGGTAGTCCCGGCGACCGCCACTCCCGTCACGCTTCACGCCCGCCTTTTGGACGGCACCGAGGTGAGCGGCCAGTCTGAGATCGCCAGGTCGATCGGCATCGATCGGGTCTGGGTGACGCCCGCGGACGTTGCTGCCGGCGACGACGCGAAGCGAGCGATCGAGGAAGCGGATCTCGTTGTGATCGGGCCCGGCAGCCTCTATACGAGCATCCTGCCGAGCCTTCTTCTGCCCGACCTTCTGGGCGCCATCAAGGCATCTGCGGCGGTGAAGCTCTACGTCTGCAACGTCGCGACTCAGACGGGCGAGACGGAGGGCTACGACCTGGCCGATCACGTGGCCGCCATCGAGCGCCATACCGGCCCGGGCTGGATTGACGTCGTCGTGGCCAACAACAGGTTCAACGCTCGAAAGCCAGGCCGATATGCCGCCCGGCCGGTCAGGCTTCGCTGGCCTCCGCAGACGACCGCCCCCGGATCGTCCGGGCCGCGGCTGGTCCTGGAAGACGTGGTCGACGAAGACAACGCCCACCACCACGGCTCCGCCCTTCTGGCAGCGGCAGTCATGCACGTCTATGAGCGTGAGTCCTTCGGCCGGCGCCGCTCTCGAGTTTCGCGGACCGCGTAATGACGCCCTGCCTCGGATCCGTTCGCCGGAGTGGGGGAGTCAGACGGCCGGACGTGGCGGCGTGAGGGCCGGGTCTTCGCTCGGTAGACCGGCGGGCGGCCCGCATTCGAGTCTCCGATGACGACGGCCGAGAGCGACCTGGTCGGCTCCATTCGCGCCGAACTGGCGGCGATCGATCCGCATCGACGGTGTTGCCGCGTTGCCGAGTCGGCGGGGCTCGCCGGCGCGTTCGAGCCGCGCCGCCGGAACATTGCCCGCGTCGCCTTGCGCTTGAGTCGAATCCGGCCCGGAGACGGCGTCGCCTCGTCCGGGGTCGACTCCGGCGCGCGGCTCGGCGGCGCGATACCCGAGAGCGCAGCCACGGTAGCGGCTCCATTCGACTGGGGTCGGGCCGCCGAGCACTGCCGCATCGCGTACCTTCGGGGCCGATTCCTGGCTCACGGCTCGCTGAGTCTGGCCTCGGGCCGGACGCACCTGGAGTTCGTGCTGGCGGCGGACGAAGCGCGGACGCTGTGCGATCGGCTGGCCGAATTCGACATGCCGGCCCATTGGCGCCTGCGCCGCGGGCGTGGCGTGGTCACCTGGAAGAGCGTGGAGACCGTCACCACTTTCCTCAAGGTCGTGGGCGGCGGCGCCGCGCTGCTGGAGTTGGAGTCGCGTCAGGTTTCGCGTTCCGTGCGCGGCGACCTGAACCGTGTGATCAACGCGGAGTCGGCCAACCTGGGCCGGGCGGTGGCCGCGTCCGCGGACCAGCTCGACGCGATCGAGGTCCTCGCCGCGGACGGTCGTCTGGCCGATCAGCCCTATTTGGTCCGGCTCGTGGCCGATGCGCGGCGGGAGGAGCCGGAGGCCACGTTCACCGAGCTTGCGGAGCGCCTCGGCCTGCATCGCTCGTCCGTCCAGCGCGCCCTGGAGCGCATCGAGCGCCTGGCGGTCCACCCCGACGAGAGAGTGGGGCAGAGGGGCGGCCGGGCGCCGAGGGATTGACGCGCCGTCATCCGGAAGTCGGGCCCCGAGACCTTCCGCATATCGGTTGGAGGAGTATCCAGTACCAGTCGTGCGGAGTACTATGGTCCTACCAGGAGGGCGTATGGCCGATACGATTCAGGCGGTGCCCACCGCATTGGTTGCTGAGAGCATCGCGACGTTTGAGTGGCGCGATCTCCACATCCACATCGTTACGCGGGAGCCCCTGACCGCCGACCAGATCCGCACGATCGGGCGGTCAGCGCCGAAGGTGACGAGCGTCGGAATGTTCGCTGACTTATTGGGCATGGTCCTCGGGCGCTCCGTCCGGATCAGGACAGAACGCCCGTCGCCGGACGTCAGGCTCGAGGTGGGGTTGTAGGTCTGGTCGCGTGGTTGGGCCGAGTGACACCCGCACATGGCCCGAGCGTCGCGGTCTGAGGGGCCAAACCTCACTCCGGCTCGGCGCCGCACTCTGTCATCATTCCCGGCATGAGACCACTGATTATTGCTGCCAACTGGAAAATGAACACCACCCCCGCGGACGCTGGAGAGCTGGCCGCGACAATCGCCTCCCGGACAGAGGAACCGGGCGTCATTCGCGTCATCTGCCCGCCCTACGTTTGCCTCGCCGCCGTGCGCGATGCGCTGGCCGGCAAGAATATCTCCGTCGGTGCCCAGAACGTCCATCACGAGCTCGCCGGCGCCTACACGGGCGAGATTTCGGCGGCCCAACTCGCCGGACTTGCGACCTGGGTGATCCTCGGCCACTCCGAGCGCCGCCGCGACCAGCTGGAGTCCGATGAGCTCATCGGCAAGAAGCTGGCCCGTGCGATTTCGTCGGGTCTGCGTCCGATCCTTTGCGTGGGCGAGCTGCTGGCCGAGCGCGAGTCCGGCCGGGCCGTCGAGGTCGTGGCGACTCAGCTCCGCGGCGCGCTTGCCGGCAAGGAGATGGAAGCCCTTCTCAACGCCGGTTTCGTGATCGCCTACGAACCGGTCTGGGCGATCGGAACCGGACGCACCGCTTCTGCCGCGGACGCTGCCGCAATGGCCGACGCCATCCGCGCCACGCTTTCCGCCGACCTGGGCTGGGGCGACAGCGCCGAGGTAGTCCCGGTCCTCTACGGCGGCAGCGTCACCAGCGCCAACATCGCCGACTTCCTGGCCGAGCCCGCCATCGATGGTGGCCTGGTCGGTGGCGCGTCGCTCAAGCCAGACGAAATGGCCGGCATGGTCGCCAGCGCGGCAGTGACCGCACGGGCCCGCGCGGCCGCCGAAGGCAAGACCGCATGATGGCTGCAAGCGCCGGCAAGCCCGGCCGCCCACGCCCGATCGTCCTGGTTGTGCTCGACGGCTTCGGCATTGGCCATACGCCCGATGTCGACGCGATCGCCCAGGCGCATATGCCCAACTACATTGAGATGCTCGAGCGCTGGCCGCATTGCTCCCTGCAAGCCTCCGAAGAGTTCGTCGGGCTGCCGGAAGGGCAGATGGGCAACTCCGAAGTCGGTCATTTGAACCTGGGCACCGGTCAGCCGGTCCTCCAGGACCTACCGCGCATCGACAAGTCGATCTCGAGCGGGGGCTTCTTCGAGCGCCCCGTTCTGCTCGACCTGTGCAAGCGGGCCAAGGAAGCCGGCCACACTCTCCATCTGATCAGCCTCGTGGGTCCCGGTGGCGTGCACGCCAACGACCGCCACCTGGTGGCCGTGGCCGAGCTGGCCGCACGCCAGGGCGTGAAGCGTGTCCGCGTCCATGGACTTCTCGACGGCCGCGACACGCCGCCGCGATCCGCCATCGAGTACGTGCCCGATCTGGAGAAGCGCCTCGCGGCCGTCCATCCGGACGCGAAGATCGCCACCATCGGTGGCCGGTACTACGCCATGGACCGCGACAAGCGTTGGGAGCGGACCCAGAAGGGTTATGACGCCATCGTCCACGGCGTAGGCGACTTCCACGCTCCGACCGCGACCGCCGCGGTCGAGCAGGGCTACGCCCGCGGCGAGAACGACGAGTTCATCATCCCCACGATCATCGACGGCGTGGATCACGGGTCCATAGCCGATGGCGATGCCGTGCTGCACTGCAACTTCCGTGCCGATCGTGCCCGGCAGCTCACTCACGCTCTTGCCGATGCCGATTTCGGCTTCTTCGATCGCAACGCGGCCGGCCCGGCCCCGAAGAACATCCTGGTGGGCACGATGACCGCCTACGAGGCCGACCTGCCGGTGCACGTCGTCTTCGGTCCTGAAGTCGTCCCTTCTCTGGCCGGTGCGGCGAGCAAGGCGGGCTGGACGCAGTTCCACGTCGCCGAGACGGAGAAGTACGCACACGTCACGTACTTCTTCAACGGCGGCCGCGAGGAGCCGTGGCCGGGCGAGGATCGCAAGCTCGTCCCTAGCATCAAGACGGTCGCCACATACGATCTACAGCCGACGATGGCCGCCGCGGGCGTCTGCGACGCGCTGGTCGAGGCCATCTCCGGTGGCAAGTACGACCTCATCGTGGCCAACTTCGCCAACCCCGACATGGTCGGCCATACCGGCGTCTGGGACGCCACCATCAGGGCGTGCGAGACCGTTGACGCCTGCCTGGGCCGTGTCGCCAACGCGATACTCGCCGTCGACGCAAACGATCCGGCCGCGCCCGGCGCCGTCCTGCTCATCACCGCCGACCACGGCAACGCGGATGAGATGAAGGACGAGGCCGGCAACCCGGTGACCAAGCATTCCCTGAACCCAGTCCCGCTTCTGGGCATAGGCCGGTACATGGACGGCAAGCGGCTGCGCGACGGCCGTCTGGCCGACGTGACGCCGACTATCCTGGAAATGGGCGGCCTCCAGCCCTGGCCTGAGGTCAGCGGGCACTCACTTCTGGCCGAGGCCTGATCAGCTATCCGTAGCATTTGCGCCACGGCTCCCGGCCGCACATCCGGTACGCCGTGGCCGTGTGCTAACATGCGCCGGTCCGCCTTCCGCGGATCCACCACGAGGTTGTTTCGAGCTGTGAATCCCGCTCTGGCCATAGGCCAAGACATCATCGGCATTTTCTTGTTGATCGCCATCCTCATGCAGGCGCGAGGCACCGGGCTCTCGTCCACCTTCGGTGGCGACTCGTCGGTCTACCGCAGTCGGCGCGGGATCGAGCGGCGCCTTTGGCAGTTCACGATCCTTCTTGCGGTCCTGTTCTGCGTATTCTCCGAGGCGAGCTTCATCCTGCCGAAGTCCTGATCTTGGGGTTTGCTCGGCCGGAGGGGACATCTCAAGCCAAAGGGTGCCGATTGAGGCTGCCTTCGGCTGGGGAGGTAACTAGATGAACCGCCGCGACAGGTACGCCCTGCTCGGGATCTTCCTGGCGCTGGCCGTTGTCGGCGCAGCGTTGGTAATCCAGGCTCCTTCGCCGGCGTCCATCGCCGCGAACAGGACGCCGGCTCCTGTGACTGCGTACCGCGAGGGGGTCGTGGGCCATCCGAGCTCGATCAACCCGCTGACTGCTCGGACCGAAGTCGACCAGGACATCGTCGCGCTGCTCTTCCGCGGCCTGACCAAGGCCGGACCGAATGGCAGCGTCGTGCCCGACCTGGCTACCTGGACGATCTCCGGAGACGGCCGGACCTACACGTTCAACATCCGAAGTGATGCCCACTGGGACGACGGCCAGCCCGTGACCTCGGCCGACGTGGTCTACACCATCGGCGTGGTCCAGAACCCGAAGTACGACGGACCGGTTGGGGCCTCGTGGCAGGGAGTCAAGGTGACGGCCGTTAGCCCATCGGTGGTCACGGCCACCATGACGCTGCCGATCGCCGGCTTCCTGCGCCAGGCGGAGTTGCCGATTCTGCCGGCTCACCTGCTCAAGGACACGGACATCAGCATTCTGGCCGACTCGAGCTTCAGCAACAATCCAATCGGTGACGGTGCGTACCGGATCGTGGAGCTGGACAACGCTCACGTCTTGCTGCAGAGCGTCTCGGGCAACGGCCAGGAGCCCCTGGCGTCGCCGACGACGCTGCCGACCGCCACTCCGATCCCCAGTCCGCTCGTGTTCGCCACCGCGACGCCGAAGCCCAAGAAGAACGCGACGCCGACACCGTCTGCCAAACCGTCACCGACGATCACGCCCACGCCGGCGCCCACTCCTACACCGACGATCACGCCCACGCCGGCACCGACACCAACGCCCCAGCTGCCGCCGCTGCCCAAGGGAGCCGTTCTGTCCAGCATCAAGGAGATCGACCTCGTCTTCTACGGCGACGATGCGGCCGCGGCGGCCGCGTTCCAGGCCGGCGAGCTCGACGCGGTTGGCGGCCTGACGCCGGACCAGACCACCGCCGCTCTGGCGACGGCCGGCGCGAGAGACATCCCGTACCAGTGGGCGAGCCTGATCAGCGTCGTGGTCAACCAGCGAGATGCCTACGGGGAGTTGCGGGACGCGAACCTGCGGAGTGGCCTTCTTGCCGCAATCAATCGCCCGGAGATTCTTTCGTCTGTGCTGGCTGGCAGGGGAACGGTCGCCAACCTGCCGATCCCCAATTGGTCGCCGGCCTACGACTCGGGCGCGGTGGACGCCACACCCTACGGCTTTGGCGGTGCAGGCGTCTTCCTGACGGACGCCGGGTGGACCCGAACCGCGACGGGCTGGATGGCCCCAGGAGACACGAAGGACTACTCGCTAGACTTGCTGACCCTCGACGAGGCGAGCAACCCGGTGGTCTACGCCACGGCCCAGAAGGTCGCCGCCGCCTGGCAGTCAATTGGCCTTGCGGTCCAGCTGGACGCGGTCTCGGCTTCCGCCTATGTCAGCCGACTCGACGCGGGCGCCTTTTCGGCGGCGGTCGTCGTGTTCGATGTGGGACTTGACCCGGACCTGGAGCCGATTCTCATGTCGTCGCAGATCGGATCGGGCGGGTCCAACGTGTCGGGAGTGCAGGACACGCAGCTCGACCAGCTCTTGATCACGGTTCGCAAGACCAACGATCCGGTGGCCCGCCAGGTAGCTGTGTCGGCGCTCGAAAGGTACATCTCGACGACTCTGCCACTGCTTCCGCTGGTGTTCCGCGACTACAATCTTGTGGTATCGGGCCGTGTCCGAGGTGTCATCTCGAACCAGATTGCGTACCCTCAAGGACGTTTCTGGGATGTGTTAGACTGGCGCCTCGCCAGCGGCCGGTAGGCCGGCTGCTGTGTGCGCCGAGGTGGCGGAATGGCAGACGCGCTAGCTTCAGGAGCTAGTACTCGCAAGGGTGTAGGGGTTCAAATCCCCTCCTCGGCACCAGGTTTCTTGCAGCGACGTGAAGCCGTCGCAACAGCGTTTCGTGCCCAGGTGGCGGAATTGGTATACGCGTACGTTTGAGGGGCGTATGGAGCAATCCATCCGGGTTCAAGTCCCGGCCTGGGCACCACCTTCGATCTGATTTCCCCTGTGCCGCCCTTGCGGCCGTTCGGGCGGTTAGCTCAGCGGTTAGAGCGCCTCGTTTACACCGAGGATGTCGCAGGTTCGAATCCTGCACCGCCCACCACTTTCCGCGGCCGATCTGGTTCGCTGCGTCACGCCGCGCCGGAAAGACCTCCGAACCTTCCGCGATTGCACGTGGTCACACGTGCGGAGGATCCAGCGGCCGGCGCGGATGAGGCTATGTTCCGCACCTCGCCCTCAGGCGCTCAGCCGGTGGCCTCCTGCTAAACTGAAGTTGTCCGCACGGAAGCTGTTGCGGCCTATAGCGATCGGAGGAGGGACATGCTCGTCCCGATCATCATCCTGGTTGTCCTGGTACTCGTTGTGCTCTTCGTGGTCGGAATCTACAACGGTCTCGTAACCAAGCGAAACCGAGTAGATGAGGCCAACTCGCAGATCCAGGTCCAGTTCCAGCGCCGACATGACCTGATCCCGAACCTGGTCAACGCGGTCAAGGGCTACATGGACTTCGAAAAGGGAGTCCTCGAGGCCGTCACTACTGCGCGCGCCAACGCTGTCGCCGCCGGCGCCCAGGGTCCGGAAGCGCAGGGGCAGGCCGAGAACGCACTCACCGGGACTCTGCGGTCGCTCTTCGCCGTCGTTGAGAACTACCCGGATCTCAAGGCCAATCAGAACGTTCTGTCTCTGCAGGAGCAGGTGACGACCACTGAAAACCAGATCTCGTTCTCGCGCCAGCACTACAACGCTACCGTCCTCGAGTTCAACAACTCGCTCCAGGTCTTCCCCAACGTCCTGATCGCAGGCCCGATGGGCTTCACGAAGCGAGAGTTCTTCGCGGCCGAAGCGGACGCGTCGGCGGTCCCGGTCGTCAATCTCGGATAACGAAAGCAGGACCCCGTCGGCGCGAGTCGGCGGGGTCGTTGCGTCTTGAGGCCGGAGCACACCTTGACCACCAAAACTTTCTACTCCGAAGAGTCGGCCAACCGCCGCAACTCCATCTTCTTGTTGATCATCGTCATCGCATTTCTGGCCGTCTTCGGATTCGTGATCGGCTTCAGCATCGGTTACGGCAGTGGCCAGGAAGTAGCCTTCGGAGTTGGGGCGCTGATCATCGCCGTGGTGATCGGCAGCATCAGCGGCGTCTTCTCGTACTACGGCGGCGACAAGCTGGTACTGGCGAGTTCGCATGCCCGCGAAGTCACGGCCGAACAGGCGCCGCAGCTCTACAACGTGGTCAGCGAGATGGCGATCGCGGCCGGCGTCCCGATGCCCAAGGTCTACATCATCGACGACCCATCCCCGAATGCCTTTGCCACGGGCCGCGACCCCCAGCATTCGTCGATTGCGGTCACTTCCGGGCTCCTTCAGAAGATGAACCGCGAGGAGCTGCAAGGCGTTCTGGGCCACGAGTTGTCCCACGTCCGCAACTACGACATCCGCTTCACGCTGCTGGTCGGAGTCATGGTCGGCAGCATCGCTTTGCTGGCGGGCTTCTTCCTGCGCTACACGTTCTGGTTCGGGGGCGGCCGGCGCGGTAACGACCGCGACAACGGCGGCGGCGGACTGGCCATCGTCCTGCTCGTGGTGGGCCTAGTCATGGCAGCCGTCAGCTACTTCTTCGGGGCCCTGGTTCAGATGGCCGTCAGCCGCCAGCGGGAGTACCTGGCCGATGCCTCCTCGGTGGAACTGACCCGAAACCCGCACGGTCTCGAGAGCGCCCTGGCGAAGCTTGCGGCCGACACAGAGTCGCTGCATTCGGTCAACGGCGCAACCCAGCACCTCTACATCGTCAACCCGCTCAAGAAGCTTGGGGGCGGGTCGGCCCTCTTCTCGACGCACCCGCCGATCGTGGACCGGATCAATCGTCTCCGGCAGCTCACCGGCGAGGCGCCGATCGACCAGACAGAGACCCGGCAGCTCAGCGGACTGCAGTAGCCCGGCAGCAGCGGGTCGTGCGGCCGTCCCGAGTTGTGGGGGGCCATGTGGCTTCCTTGCAGGCGTTCGGTCGGTCGTGGTACCTTTCGTCGCGCCGACGGGCAACCAGTCGGTCTGAACGGGCCGAGATAGCTCAGTCGG
>PMXR01000074.1 GCA_003171035.1 Chloroflexota bacterium | reverse complement strand
ATGCCGGGCGGGGCGGGCGGGTTCGTCGGCTGGCAGCTCGCACAACTCAACGGCATCGAGTCGGCGCTCGGAGGAGGCAAGTGAACCGCGACGGGACCAACACGGACGGGACCACGGCCGTCATGGCGGGCAGCACTGATGTCGGTGCCGCGGCAGACCAGGATGAGCCGGCCATGTGCTTCGATCGGGCGACGCTCGCATACGGCGATCGAGTCGTCTGGTCCGAGCTTTCCATGACGGTGCCCCAGGGCGAGTTCCTGGCCGTGCTCGGCCCCAACGGATCGGGCAAGACCTCATTGCTGCGCGCGCTACTGGGTCTGGCACCGCTGTCGAGCGGCACGCTGGACGTGCTGGGCCGGCCACCGCGGCGCGGCAACCCGGCCATCGGCTACGTTCCCCAGCATGCCGGCTTCGACCGCGACGTCCCTCTCCGGGGCCGCGACCTCGTGGGCCTTGGCGTCGACGGCCATCGCTGGGGCTTCGGCCGTTTGTCGCCTGCCGACAGGCTTCGCGTTGAGACGGCGCTCGATGACGTTGCCGCCCGGCCCTACGCCGACGAGCCGATAGGCCGGCTGTCGGGCGGCGAGCAGCAGCGACTCCGCATCGCCCAGGCCCTCGTCGGCAATCCGCAGCTGCTGCTCTGCGACGAGCCGCTGGCCAGTCTCGACATGCGCTACCAGCAGGAGATCACGGAACTCATCGGCACCTGGTCGCGGGAGAGGCACGGCACCGTGGTGTTCGTGACCCACGACGTCAACCCCGTGCTGGCCTACGCCAGCCGCGTCGTCTTCGTGGTCAACGGCCGCTGGGCCGCGGGCCAGCCTGACGACGTCCTCACTACGGAGACGATGTCCGGGCTGTACGAAGCCCCGGTCGAAGTGCTGCGAGTGCGCGGCCGCATCGTGGTCGTGGGCGAGGCCAGCGGCGCCGGATTCGACCTCGACGAGCCGCACCACTTCCCCGAGCCGGTGGCGTCGCACTGATGATCGCCCAACTCGTCCACCTCATCGGCTACCCGTTCGTCCAGAACATGCTGCTGGCCGGCGTGCTGGTCGCAGTCGTCGCCGGCCTGGTCAGCCGTTTCGTTGTGGCACGCAGCATGTCTTTCGCGGTTCATGCCCTGGCCGAAGTCGGCTTCACAGGGTCGGTCGGCTTCCTGCTTCTCGGCCTCTCGCCGGTCTTCGGTCTGCTGACCGGATCGATGATCACGGCGCTCGTCATCGGGGCGCTCGGTCTCCGCATCCGCGAGCGCGACTCGGTCGTTGGCCTGGTGATGGCATTCGGCCTCGGGCTCGGCGTGCTCTTCCTGTCGCTCTACAACCGCTACGCCACGGAGGCGATCGCCCTGCTTTTCGGTGCGATCACGTCGGTGAGCAGCGGCGACCTGCTGCTCCTGGTCGTGGTCGCGGTGATAACGATCGTGGGCCTCGGGATCATGTATCGCCCGCTGACGTTCGCAACCGTGGATCCAGTGGTGGCTGAAGCTCGCGGCGTGCCTGTCCGGCTGATCTCGATCCTCTTCCTGCTACTCCTGGCAGCCGCCGTCGCCGAGGCCGTGCAGGTCGTGGGCGTCCTGTTGATTCTGACTCTCCTGATCACGCCGGGAGCCACGGCGGAGCGTCTGACCGCGCACCCCGGGCAGGCCACACTCTTCAGTGTCCTGATCGCCCTGCTGGCCACGGTCGGCGGAATCTTGCTGGCGCTCCTGACGGCCGCGCCGGTCAGCTTCTTCGTGACGACGATCGCTTTCGTCTGTTATGTCGCCGCGAGGCTGGGCCAGCCGCTCGCGGAGCGGCTGCGCGCCGCGCGAGCCTGACCGGCGGCTAGACAGCCTGCCGCGCCGCCAGAAACTCCTCGAGCTCCACGGCGGTCGGCATCCCCTCACGCGCCCCGACATGCGTAGTGGCCAACGCCCCGGCGGCCACCGCTCGCTGGACGGCCACCGCCAGCGGCCTGCTTTCGGCCAGCGCCGCGGCCAGCGCACCGCAGAAGGCATCGCCGGCCCCCGTGCTGTCGATCGTGTCGACCAGATCGGCCGGCACTTCCCAGACTCGCAGATCGCTCCCGCGGCTCGCCTGGGACCGGCCCGCGGCCCTGGACGCAGGCACTGCCGCTACGGCCGAGCCCTGCCCAGTCGGAGTGGCGCGGGCGGCGGCCCGGTCGTGGTGGTCGGCGGAGTCGGCGCCCGCCGGCTGGTCTCCGTCGGCCGGCTGATCGGCATCGGCGCAGGGATCGACCGGCTCCGGAGCGGGTGGGACGACAGCGCTCAAGCCCGAGCCGACTCTCTCGAGGACGACGACGCCGGACGCGCCCAGGGTAACGATGGCCGCCTTGCGGACTCCCGGTCCTTCCGATCCGGCCTCCATCAGCGCCCGTGCCCGCACGGCGGTATCGCCGTTGGCCGAATCGGTCTTGCGACCGACACGGCGGGCTTCGGTCAGGAGCAAGGTCGCCAGCTCGGTGCGGTTGGGCGTAACGATGTCCGCCAGCCCGAAAATCGATCGGCTTATGCCGATGGCCGGGGCCGGGTTGAGGATTGTCGTTGCGCCCGCGGCGCGGCCGCAGACCAGGGCCTCTTTGACGACGTGCACCGGCACTTCATTGCACACGAGCAGGACGTCCCCCATCAGCGGGCCCAGTCTGGCGAGGCATTCGCGCACGTAGCCGGCCTCGATGGCGCCGTTCGCGCCCGGGACTACGGCGATCTGATTCTCGCCGGTCGCATCGACGAGGATCAGGGCAACGCCGGTCGCCTGGCTCGGAAGCGAGGCAAGCATCGAGACGTCGACCCGCTCGGACGAGAGAGCGCGTCTGGCTTCCTTCTCGAACGTGTCGTCACCCACGGCCCCGATGAACAGCGTGGGCCGGCGCAGTCGAGCCGCCGCCACGGCCTGGTTGCCGCCTTTGCCGCCGTGATGGCGCTCGTAGCTGCCGCCCGTCACCGTTTCTCCGGGATGGGGCAGATGGGGTACGCGCGCGACTAGGTCGATGTTGACCGAGCCGACCACGATCACGCGGCCGCTCATGCGTGGGTGCCTCCCCGATGTCGGGACGCCAGATCAGCAGCGCCTCCGACCTGATTGTGGGGCACCGGCCGACTCTTGGCACGCCCGATCTTGCGGGGTGCAGGCGGGCGCGGGTCGGGGAGAGGCACGGGGGAGAGGCGCCATCCTCTGCCGGATTCACACCACAAGCACATTAGGCCGCGACTCAGGACCCTCACGGGATGACCTTGCGAGCCAGCGCCAATCAAATCAGCCGAAACTGGCCCTGGCTTCGAATATCGGCAGGCAATCGCCCACTAAGTCGCCGCTCGAAAGCCGCGAGCGAGACTCGCCGGTCCCGAGCGGCTAGTCCGCCGTCCAATGACGTCCTGGCGTGAACCTGGCAAAGCCATGACCCACTCCGGTGAAAGACGGCCCGGGCCTTGGCACGTGGCTCTTGCACCACCCCGGTCGCCTCGGGCGCCGCCGAGGCGACCGCCAACCGTGCTCAGCTGCCCGCCCCTCACACCCATGCGCACGATCGTCGGCTAATCGGCCTGTTGCCGCCCGGCTTCTGGCCCCACCCGCCGCTCCGCCGCAGGGCCGCGGCGTGGCGCGGACAAGAAAATGCCCCGTCCGGGCGTGGACGGGGCGAGGAAATGCAAATGGCGGGCTCGACCGGATTCGAACCGGCGATCTCCAGCGTGACAGGCTGGCATGTTAGGCCGCTACACCACGAGCCCGTGCCGACGGCGAAGGATAGCAGGTGGCGACACGCCTGTCCGCTGTGAGTTGGTGCTCGGCCGCACCGGGCGCTCGCATCCGCCTCATGGTGGGCGTCGATTCTGCCCAGGTTTGAGGACATCTTCTGCCTGACCGACTCGTTGGCCCTCCGGCCGCCCACCTGGTGGGCATTAGCAACCGATGGGTTGGCGTCCAGGCTTCCGCGCCGACTGGATGCGACGATGCCGCCCGGTTGGAGAT
This sequence comes from Chloroflexota bacterium, assembly GCA_003171035.1. Classification (GTDB taxonomy): domain Bacteria; phylum Chloroflexota; class Limnocylindria; order Limnocylindrales; family CSP1-4; genus Fen-1039. The sequence continues at coordinate 25,813 of PMXR01000074.1, read as the reverse complement.
ACAGATTCGACCGTGGAGGCCGCCTGGCCCGCGTCCGCAGCGGGGGTCGGTACGATCTGTGCAGCCGCGTGGGCAGAATCGACGCAAGAGACCCGCAAGAAGCCGACCCGAGGTCGGTTATGCCCACCACATGGGAATCCGCACAGAGACCGCCACCGCTCGTGGCACCGTGGGCAGCCGATGGGAGGACGGGTCGGACCCCCCGGACCGGCGCATTCGGCGCTCCGACATATACTCGACGAACCATGCCAAACAACCCCGGCAACGGCTTCATCGACCTGCGCAGCGACACGGTCACGCACCCCTCGCCGGCGATGCGCCGGGCGATGTACGAGGCCGAGCTGGGCGACGACGTTTTCGGCGACGACCCCACCGTGAACGCGCTGCAAGAGCGCGCGGCGGATCTTCTCGGCAAGGAGGCGGCGCTCTTCGTCGCCAGCGGCTCGATGGCCAACCTGGTCTCGCAGTTGAGCCACCTCGGGCGCGGTCAGGAGACGATCGCCGGCGCCAGCACGCACATCGTCGAGGACGAGCAGGCCGGCCACGCCGTTGTGGTCGGAACCTCGATCAAGCAGATGCACGAGAACCCCGACGGCACCTTCGATCTAGACGAGTTGGGCGAGGCGTTCCGCGACCCGGCCGACCCGCATCAGCCGATCACCGGGCTGGTCGCCATAGAGAACACGCACGCCCATTCGATGGGCCGGCCGCTCAGCCTCGCCTACACGCGCGAGGTGGCGCGCATCGCCCACGCCCACGGTGTGCCGCTCCACGTCGACGGCGCCCGCTTCTTCAACGCCTCGGTCGCGCTGGGCCTGACCCCGCGGCAGATGGCCGACCCCGCCGACTCGATCGCGTTCTGCCTCTCGAAAGGTCTCTCCTGTCCGATCGGGTCGATGGTCGTCGGGTCGCGTGACTTCGTCCATCGGGCGTGGCGCGGTCGCAAGCTGGTCGGCGGCGGCATGCGCCAGGTCGGCGTTCTGGCCGCGGCCGGCCTCGTGGCCCTCGGCGACGGCCCGGACGGCATGATCGAACGGCTGGCTGAAGACCACCTCAACGCCCGCCGCCTGGCCGAAGGGTTGGCGGCGATGGACGGCATCGAATCGCCCGGCGGCCTGGCTCAGCCCACGCTCGGCACGCTGGATCCGGGTCGTGCTGTCACGAACTTCGTTATCTTCCGCGTTCGGCGCGACCGGACCGCCTTCCTCGATGAGCTCAGATCCCGCGGCGTATTGCTGGTCGCCTACGACCACGGCACGATCCGGGCCGTGACCCACTACGGCGTTACCGCGTCCGACGTCGACCGCGTGCTGGAAGCCTGCCGCGCCGCACTTCACGAGACCGCCGGCCGAACCCCGGCCGCTACGTCCCCGGCCGCCACGTCCCCGGCCGCCACGTCCCACGCCGCCACGTCCCCGGCCGCAATACCAACCCCGCCAACCCCAACCCTGGAGCGATAGCGATGGCTGAACTCGTTCTTCCGCGACCCGTCTCGGAGCCGGCCGAGGGGCCGCTCGACGGAGCGTTCTGGGACATCGTCGACGCCGACTTCAGGCGCATCGTCAAGGACCACCCGATCCTCGCCACGTATCTGGGCATCCACGACGACGACGGCAAGCTCGACGACGCCACGCGCGACGCGGTCGTCCAGGAGATCGCCGACACGCAGAAGTTCGAGCGCGACATCGAGGCCATCGACCCCGCCGGACTTTCCGACAGCGTCAAGTTCGAGCGCGAACTGGCCCTCCACAACGTCCGCCGCGAGCGCTTCAATTCCGAGGTCCATCGCGTCTGGGAGCGACGGTCCACCGCGCTGGATCAGGTCGGCGACGCGCTCTTCAGCGTCTTCGCCCGCGACTACGCCCCGCTCGCCGAGCGGCTGGTCTCATTGACCGAGCGCATGGAGGCCATCCCGGTCTCGCTCGAGCAGCACAAGACCCGGGCAACCGCGCCACAGGTCAAGCTCTGGCAGGAGCTGGAGATCGACGCCGGCGAGCAGATGCCGTTCCTCTTCAACGAGATCAAGGCCGCGGGCGTTGGCGTCCTGGACGAACGCGCCCAGGCCCGCCTGGACAAAGCCGCACAGACGGCGTCGGCAGCCACCGCCGCGTATATCGAGACCGTCAAGGCCTCGATGGGCTCGACGGTCGAGGACTGGGCTCTCGGCTCCGACACCTACGACCGGCTCGTCGGCTTGCGTGCCTTCGACGGCCTGGACGCCTCGCAGATCCTCGAGATCGGCCATCAGCAGCTGGCCCTCAACAAGGCCGCGCGGGTCGAAGACGCCCGCCGCATCGACCCGACAGTCTCCGAGTCGATCGTGGTCGATCGCGTCAAGTCGCACCATCCCGCCACGTTCGACGAGGCGCTGGCCGGCTACAAGGACGCGATGTTCCGCGCTCGTGCGTACATCATCGAGCACGACATCGTCTCGCTGCCGCCCGGCGAGCAGATCTCAGTCATGCCCACACCCGAGTACCTGCGCACGGTCATGCCGTTCGCGGCCTACTTCGATCCGCCCAAGTTCGACAAGCATCCGTCGGGCATATACATCGTCACGCCTTCCGTCGGCGACGACCCGAACGCGATGCGCGAGCATTACTACGGCGGCATCAGCAACACCAGCGTCCACGAGGCCTATCCGGGCCACCATCTCCAGCTCTCGGCCGCCACGCGGCATCCCTCGTTGGTGAGGCTCCTCACCGACGCGCCCGAGTTCGTCGAAGGCTGGGGCATGTACAGCGAGCAGATGATGCGCGAGCAGGGCTTCGACGACGGCCCCGAGTTCCTGCTGGCGATGCACACCGACGCCATCTGGCGAGCCTGCCGGATCATCCTGGACGTTCGGATGCATCGCGGCGAGCTTTCGGTCGACGAAGCCACGGCCTTCCTGGCCGAGCACACCGGCTTCGAACACGCCAACGCCCAGGCCGAGGTATTCCGCTACACCTACACGCCGACATACCAGCTCAGCTACTTGCTCGGCAAGGTCCTGCTCCTGCAACTCCGCGCCGACGAGCAGCGCCGGCTCGGCGCCCGCTTCAGCCTGAAGGACTTCCACGACGCCCTCATGCGCAACGGGTCGCTGCCGATCAGCTTCCACCGCCGGCTGCTGGCCGTCCAGGCCACGGCCGCCGCACGCCGCGCCGACGGATAGCGATCGCCCGTGCTGGTCGTACCGTCCATAGACGTGGTCGGCGGACGCTCGCGTATCGTCTACTGGCCCGGCGCCTCGACCGGCGTCGGCACGCCCACCGACCGGCCCGAGCGGATGGCCGAGCGATTCGTCGAGATGGGCGCGAAGCTGATCCACATCGTCGACATGGACGGCGCACATGCCGGCCGGCCGGCCAATCTCGAGGCTCTGGGCCGCGTGGCATCGCGCGTGGCCGTGCCGCTCCAGGTCGCCGGCGGCATGGGAGGGCCGGACAACATCCGCCTCGCGTTCGCCGCCGGGGCAACGAGAGTCGTGCTTTCGATGTCGATCGCCGACGACCCGGCCTTGCTGCACCGCTGCCTCGAGGTAGCCGGGGACTGGCTGGCCGTCGGGTTGGACCAGCGCCAGGACCGCATCGCCGCGTATCCTTGGCACAGATCCGCACCGCCGAGTCTGGTTGACCTGGCCGGAGAGCTCGTGGACCACGGCGTCCGACGGCTCGTTCTCTCTCACGGCGGCGCGGTTCCGGACCTGAAGTTCCTGGCCGGACTGGCGCGAACGCTTCGCGCCGAGGTGTTCGTGGCGGGTGGGTCCGTGGATCTCGATATCATCAAGGGCCTGCGCGATGCCGCGATCGCAGGCATCATCCTCGGAGAACCAATTCTCACCGGAGCCGTAGACTTCGCCAAAGCCCTGGAGGCCGCTGCATGATCCCCGCGCCAACAATGTCATCCGTTCGGCGGCTCGCGACCGTCGTTCTCGTCGCGATGCTCGTCGCCGGCTGCGCGGTACCCACCGTCACGGCCAGCCCCTCGCCGGTTCCGCTGCCGACAGTGGCGCCGACCACCCCGACCTACACCCTCGCCCCCACCATGGCGCCCGGCGCCTGCCCAACATCCGCTCCGGCGGCCTTCACCGGGACGGCCACGGTCACGATGGCGACCAACTTTGGGAACATCGTCATCAAGGTCGATGGCAGCCTGGGCCCCAACGCGGCCGGCGCCTTCGTCGCCCTGGCTCGCTGCGGCTACTACAACAACGTCATCTTCCACCGCGTGATGCCCCTCTTCGTCGACCAGGCCGGTGACGGGACCTACGGCCGGCTGCCCAATCCCGACCTGTCCAAGGTCGGCCGGGGCGGGCCGAGCTGGACGGTCACCGACGACCCCGTTACGCAGGCCTATAAGCGGGGCACCGTGGCCATGGCCCGGACCTCGGCGGTCAACTCGGGCAGCTCGCAGTTCTTCATCGTCCTCGACGACTCGGCCAATACGAGCCTGGCGGGCAGCGGCGCCAACAACTACGCGATCTTCGGCAGCGTCACCACCGGCATGGACGTGGCGGATCGAATCTCCAACCTGCCGACCGGCGGCGACGACAGCCCGCCTTCCATGCCGCTCCAGCCGGTCGTCATTACCGGTATGACCGTCACGACCCCCTGACCGGGCCGGCGCGGGCCACGCGCTCGCCGCGCGGCATCGGTGGCACCCTGGTTCACGACAACTCAACTAGGAGACACGCATGACCAAGGCGACTATCGAGACTGACAAGGGCGCCATCGAGATTGAACTCAGCACGACCGGAGCGCCCAAGGCGGCCGCGAACTTCATCGAGCTCGCCAACAAGGGCTTCTACGACGGAGTCGTCTTCCACCGCCTCGTTCCCGGCTTCGTCATCCAGGGCGGCGACGGCGAGTACGGCCACATCGACAAGCTCGATCGCGGCCGGCTCGGCACCGGCGGCCCCGGCTACAAGTTCGCGGACGAGCCCTTCGAGGGTGACTACGTCCGGGGCGCCGTGGCAATGGCCAATGCCGGCTCCAACACCAACGGCAGCCAGTTCTTCATCTGCGTGGCGGACCTGTCGGGTGGGAAGCTGCCCAAGAAGTACACGCTCTTCGGGCACGTGACCAAGGGCATGGATGTCGTCGACGCAATCGCGGCATCCAAGCGCGACAGTCGCGACCAGCCGGCCGAGCCGACCGCGATGACAGCGGTGAAGATCGACGAGTAGGCCAGACCGACCGACTCGAGGCCAGCGGATCCGATTTTCGAACCTCCGCGCGCCCCGTTCCGGCAGGCGTCATTACCACGTTGTGACGGGTCTGAACGCATGTTGCGCAGGTCGCAACATGGTCATAACCCAACGGCTACTAAGTTGCGGGATATTAACCGAACAACCCGACAAAACCCTTGGATTGAAGGCAGACGGGGCTGTAGACTTTAGAAGCTGCCAGTCAGCCTGCTGCCCCAGTTACAAGGTCATGGGTAGGTCGGGTTAGGGTAGTCGGTGCAGCCGACGTGATAGATGCCTTTGTAGCGTGGCAGAAGACGGTCCGTTTCGGCGGACCCACCCTTCACCGGGACAGCAACGAAGCGGCTCCTTCGGGAGCCGCTTCGATTTTAAGGCGGGGTTCTGGCGGCGGAGCCGAGCCGCTCTTCGCCGCTCTTCGCCGCTCGCGACGCCGCCGGGCGAGTCGCAGCTTGTACCATGTCATGACTTGCAGGGGCTTCACCAACGGCCGCGCGATTGGTGGCCACTCGACTACGGTGGGTCAGTTTGGGCAACGACGATTTGCGGGCAACGCCTCCGGCGATCCCCGAAACCCCGGCACGGCTCAAGAAGCCGATTGCCCGCTCCGGCGGCGCCGCTGAGGCGAACGGCGCCCAATTCCTGACGGTCAACGGCGTCCGGATCCATTACATGACCGCGGGCCGGGGCAAGCCGCTGCTGCTGCTCCACGGCTGGGGCACCTCGCTGGACACGTTCGCGGCCATGACCGAGGACCTGAAGAGGCAGTTCAGCGTCACGGCCTTCGACTTCCCCGGCCACGGCGGGTCGGACATGCCGCCGGCCACCTGGGCCGTCGACGACTTCGTGGAGCTGACGCTCGGCGTCCTGGCCGAGCTGCGCATCGCGCATACCTCCGTCCTCGGCCACTCCTTCGGGGGGCGCGTCGCGATCAAGCTGGCGGCCGCGCACCCCGAAATGGTGGATCGGCTGGTGCTCGTCGATTCGGCCGGTGTACCGCCGCCTCAGACGCTCACGCGCAGAGCGAAGCGGCTGGCCTCGAGGTTCGCCAACGCCACCGGGCGACTCGGCCGGCTGGGGCAGGCGGTTCGTGGCGCGATCGTGCGGCGGATCGCGTCCACCGACTATCTCAATGCCGGGCCGCTCCGAGGCACGTTCCTGGCGGTCATCAGGGAGGATCTGCGGCCTGTGCTGCCCGACATCAAGGCCCCCACGCTCCTGATCTGGGGCGAGTCGGACGTGGACACCACGCTGGCGGACGCCCGGTCGATGGAAAAGCTCATCCTCGGCGCCCGCCTGCTTGTGCTCAAGAACGCGGGCCACTTCTCGTATCTGGACCAGTACGGGCGCTTCCGCCTGGCCGTCATCCCATTCCTGAATGACTGACTTCGCTGGCACCGATCCGTTCCAGGTTGTCGTTCTGACGGCGGCCTCGGCGACTGCGCTGGTGCTCACGGTCCCTCAGCTGGTGGCGAGCATCCACGCCCTCCAGCAGGACGACTACTCGAACCGGCGGTTCGCCCGGTGGCTGGTCGCCACGAAGGCACGCGGGTTCCGAGGTTTGGCCTGGCTCGCGTACTTCTTTGGCGCCGACCTTCAGGCAGCTCTATCGCGAGAGCCGGCCCAGGTTTGGGTGGTCGCGCTGGCCTCCTGTGTCGCGGCCTATGTGGCGATCAAGACCAACGGTCGCACCCTGGAAAAGAAGCCGCTCGTTTACACGGGCCGGGCGCGCCGCCTGCTCGCCGGTTCGGTCGTGCTCGCGCTTCTCTTGTTCGTGGTCGGGTTCCTCGGCATCTCGAAGCTCACCGAAGCGTCGGGCATGTCGACCGCCGCCGTTCCCGGGTTCGCCTTCCTGGTCACCGCCGCGATTTCGAGGCTCGCCGCGCCGCTGGTAATGATGGCCGCCAACCTCCTCCTCGCTCCGGTCCAAGCCTCCATCAACCTGATGTACCGCATCCGTGCTCGCCGCAAGCTCGACCGCTTCAAGCCGATGGTCGTCGGCATCACCGGCAGCTACGGCAAGACCTCCACGAAGTACTTCACCGAAGCGTTGATGGGTTCGCGCTTCCGCGTCCTCAAGACGAGGGCGAGCTTCAACACGATCCTGGGCGTCTGCCGCGCGATCAACGAGGAGCTGGGTCCGGAGCACGAAGTCCTGATCGTGGAGATGGGCGCGTACCGGCGCGGCGAGATCCGCGAAATGGCCCGCCTCACCCGGCCGCACATCGGCGTGCTGACGGCGATCGGGCCTCAGCACCTGGAGCGGTTCGGCAGCATCGAAACGATCGAGAAGGCCAAGTTCGAGCTGCTCGAAGCCCTGACCGCCGACGGCATCGCCGTGATCAACAACGACGACCCGCGCGTCCGGCGGCTGGCCGAGACGCTTCAGGGACCGGCGGTCCGCTGCTACGGCATCGACTATTCGAGCGGCGAGCATTCGAGCGGCGAATACTCGAGCGGCGAGCTGGACCTCCGCGCGGACTCGATCGAGCACGGTCCGGACGGGCTGACGTTCAATCTGATCGACCGCGAAGGCCACCGGGTCACCGTCAAGACCCGCCTCATCGGCCTGCACAACGTCTCGAACATCCTCGCTGCGGCCACGGTCGCGCAGGTCGCGGGCGTCAGCCTGCGCGAGATCGCCGGCGCCATCGGCCGCTTGCAGCCGGTCCCCCACCGCCTCGAAACCCATACCGGCGCCGACGGCGTGACGATCATCGACGACGCCTACAACTCCAATCCGGTCGGTGCGGCCAATGCCCTCGAGGCCCTCGCCGCCTTCAAGACCGGCCGCCGGATCCTGGTCACGCCCGGCATGGTCGAGCTGGGCGCCGAGCAGGACGCCCGCAACGAGGAGCTGGGCGTCAAGGCCGCCGCCACTTGCGATTACGTCATTCTCGTGGGTCGGAACCAGACCGCGGCGATCCGGCGCGGCCTCGATGGGGCCGACTTTGCCGCCGACCACGTATTCTCCGTGCGCAACCTCAACGACGGCCTGGAGGCGCTGAAGGGTATCGTTCGTGCCGGAGACGTCGTCTTGTTCGAGAATGACCTCCCCGACCTCTACGAGGAGTAACCGCGCTCTATGCCCACCAAAACCGTGGCCGTCCTCTTCGGCGGCAGATCCGTCGAACACGAGGTCTCCGTCATCTCCGGCCACCAGGTCATGGACGCGCTCGACGCGGCGGGCTTTGGGGTTCTGCCGGTCTACATCACCAAGCAAGGCGACTGGTACGCCGGCGAGGGTCTCCACAACCTGGAGCTGTACCGCGAGCAGACGTTCCATGCGGCCGGCCTGAAGAACGTCTATCGCGTCAGCCTGAGCCCCGATCGGTCGGTCCGGCAGCTCGTCGTGCATCCCGGCGTCGGCGGCGGGCTGCTGTCCAAGAGCCCCAAGCTCTGGGCCGACGTCTGGTTCCCGGTCATTCACGGCACTCACGGCGAGGACGGCTCGATGCAGGGGCTCTTCGAACTCGTCGACGTTCCGTACGTGGGGTCGGGCGTGCTGGGCTCGGCGATCGGCATGGACAAGGCCATGCAGAAGCGCGTCTTGCAGCAGGCCGGCATCCCGACGCTCGACTGCCTGGTGGTTTCGCGGGCCGAGTGGGACGCCGACGCCGACGGGTTCGTGAAGCGTGTCGAATCGAAGGTCGGCTACCCCGCCATCGTCAAGCCTGTCTGCCTGGGTAGCAGCGTCGGTGTCTCGCGCTGCGCCGACGCCACCGAACTCCGCGAGGCGATCGACCTGGCGCTCGAGCTGGACGGCCGGGCGCTGGTCGAAGAAGCCCTGACCGACTTCATCGAGATCAACTGCTCGGTCATGGGCCCGCCGGAGCGAGCCTCCGCCTGCGAGCAGCCGATGGGCTACGAGGCGGTTCTCTCGTTCGACGACAAGTACAAGCACGGCGGCAAGAAGCTCGGCAGCGGTGCGAGTGGCGGGGCCGCGCCGAGTGGCGGGGCCGCGCAGAGCGCCGGCATGGCCGGTCAGCGGCGCCAGGTTCCGGCCCCGATCCGCGACGAGTTGACGGCCCGGGTCCAGGGGCTCGCCATCGACGCGTTCCGGGCGATCGGAGCCGGCGGCGTCGTCCGCGTGGACTTCCTGTACCAGGAGCGCAAGAAGCGGCTGCTGCTCAACGAGATCAACACCACGCCCGGTTCGATGAGCTACTACCTCTGGGAGGAAGCGGGCGTCCGGTTCGATCAGCTGGTGGCCGCTCTCGTGCGGATCGCCCTGGACCGGCATGAGGTCAAGCGCGCCACGGCCTACTCGTTCGCGGCGAACCTGCTGACGCGGTAGCGGCGACGCTCAGCCGCGAACTGGGGACTCAGAGGCGACGTCGCTGGCCGCCCGCTCAGCCGCCGCCGGGGAACGTGTAGACGGCCGCGTCCTTCATCTCCGCGTCCTCCAGCTCGTGGCTCGTCCTGACGCGATACGAGGCTAGCGGCGACATGCCGGGGGGCAGGTACCGCCGTCCGGGATCGCCCACGAGCACTCTCGTGCCCCGGCTTGCGGCCAGCCGCAGCCAGTCGAGCATTCGGGCCGCCATGGTTTCCTCGTAGCAGACGTCGCCGGCCAGAATGACGTCGCACTCGGGTGGCTCGGCGCCGAGAAGGTCCTGCCGGCTGAACCCGATCCGGACGCCGTTAGCCCGGGCGTTCAGGGCGACGGCGGCCTCCGAGAGCGGATCGATGTCGACGGCGTGAGCCCAGGCCGCGCCCGACTTGAGTGCGACGATCGCGCACAGCCCCGAACCGGAGGCGATGTCGACGACGCGCCGCCCGGCGACGTCGTCGGGGTGCTCCAGCAGGTAATGCGACACCGCCAGTCCGCCGGCCCAGGCGAAGGCCCAGAACGGCAGCCCCGGATCCTCCTCCCCCAGCTCGCCGCCCGCCAGACTCATCATCGCCATCACGTCATCGGCCTGGTGGAGTCGGATTTCGGGCAGGTCCGGCACCGGCAGAAGCCGCGTGTTGTTCCGGACAAAGGCGCGCAGATTCGCCGGAGACGGAGTAGCCATCGGGCGAGATTACACCGGCCGATCGCTGTCCTGGGAGTGGCCTCGACGTACTCGAGCCCTGGCTACGTCCCAGGCAACACTGGCAAACCAGATCGCTTCAACCATGAAGAAGGCGCCAATAGCTGCGGCCGGCGTCTCCGGGTTGCCGTGCACTAGGTAGATCGCGGGGCCTAGGTTCATCAACGCCCAGAAGATGATGGCCGGGATCGCGGCCGGCGGATTTGGCGAGCCCATGCGTCTGGTCATGACTCTGAACAACCCGGAGCGATCCTCCGGACGATTGAGAATCCCTAGGGCCCTCATCGCATATGCCGACCCCAGAAGGCTGCCCAGAAACAAGATGGATAGAGAGACGATCGCCTGCATCGCCGGATCATTTTCCATTGCCACACCCCTTGCTCAGGCTCCAGTGCGATGGCACAAGACAGAGACTTCCGTGGCAGTCGAGTATGCATGTCAGTCAGGCCGAGGTGCGCAACCCGGCAGGCGCCGGGCCGCTTGCGATCGAGCCCTAAGCCTCGGCCTCGATGACGGCCAGAATCTCCTCGCCGTAGCGTTCCAGCTTGGTCGGGCCCATGCCCCGGACGCGCCTGAGCGCCGGCAGCGACCGCGGCCGCACGTCGGCGATCTCCGCGAGAGTTGTGTCGTGGAACACGACGTAGGCCGGCACGCCGTCGGCCGTGGACCGCTCGCGGCGCCAGCGGCGAAGGGCATCCAGTAGTGCATCGTCCGAAGTGGCGGCGCCCGCGATGGGCGCCCCGGGCAGAACCCGGACCCCAGCCTCGCGGCGCGCCACAACCGGCTTCGCCCCGGCTCGGCCCGGGTCGAGCGCCGCGAGGAATCGTGACGGCTTGCGCGAAGACGACGAGATGGCCAGATATCGCCGAGCGCGGGTGATGCCGACATACAGCAGCCGCCGTTCCTCGGCTATCTCCGCCTCCACCTTCGCCTGGCGGATCGGCAGCGTGCCTTCGTCCAATGCCGGCAGGTAGACCGCGTCCCACTCGAGGCCTTTGGCACGGTGGTAGGTGAGAAGGTTCACGCCGTCTGCAGAAGAAGTGGCTTCGGCCGCGCGCCGCCGGTCCATCTCGGCGAGGACGGTGTCGATGGTGAGATCGGGGTCCGCCGCGGCCAGGTCTTCGACGATGCCGAGCAGCAATTCGAGCGAAGCCGCTCGCTCGCGGCCTTCCTGACCGGCGTCCGCGGCGACGTCGTCGAGCCCCATCCGATCGACGAAGAGCCGCTCCACGGCAGTGACCAGCGCCGCTCCGGTCGCGTCCGGCTTCTCGCGCCGCAGAACGAGCACAGCTTCGCGGATTTCGCGCCGGTCGAAGAAGCGCTGGCCTCGAACGGTGAAGCCGATCCCGGCGCGGGTCAGTGCATCCTCGATCGGCGGCAGTTGCGCGTTGATCCGCACCAGCACGGCCGTTTCGGTCGCGGCAACGTCCGCGGCGGCGAGGGCCCTGAGCCATGCCAGGATGCCGCCGAGTTCGGCTTCACCGTCGGCATATCGCCCGATCGCCGGCGCAGGCCCGGCCGGCTGAGTCGCACGCAATGCCCCGCGCGGCCCGCCCGCGACCAATCGGTTGGCGAGTTCCAGGATCTGGGGGCTGGAGCGGTAGTTGTCGGCCAGCGTGACCGTTCGAGCGCCGGGATGCCGCTTCTCGAAGCCGAGCAGAAAGTCGGGCGTGGCGCCGGTGAAGGTGTAGATCGTCTGGTCCGGATCGCCGACCACCGCCAGATCGCGCGACTCGCCCAGCCACAGCTCGAGCAGCCGCTCCGAGAGCGCGTTCGTGTCCTGGTATTCGTCGACGCTGAACCAGCGCTTGCGCGCCCGGACGAGCGCCGCCGCCTCGGCATCGCTCTCGAGCAACTCGACGGTCTTGACCAGCATGTCCTCGAAGTCGAGCAAGCCGGCTCGCTCCTTGGCGCGCTCGTAGTCGCGGTACAGGCGGCCGAACAGATCGGCCGGAATCGGCGCTCGATCGGCGCCCTCCGAAACCCAGCGCTCCGGCTTGATGCGGCGGACCTTGGCCCATTCGATCGTGTCGGCCACGTCCTTGGCCGGCGTGAATCGGTAGCCACCGGGCAGCCGGCCGACCAGCGGGACGAGCAGGCGCAGCTTCGAATCCAGGATCGACGGCAGCGGCGCGCCGTCGTGTCGGCTCGGCCAGAAGTGGCGCAGCTGAGCGAGGGCCGCGGCGTGGAAGGTTCGCGCCATCACGCCCGAATGACCGAGCGCAGCCATCCGTTCGACCATCTCGCCGGCGGCCTTGTCGGTGAAGGTCACCAGCAGGATCTGGTCGGCCGGGACCGCACCGGTTTCGATGGCGTAGGCGGCCCGCCTGCTGATGACTCGTGTCTTGCCGGAGCCCGCGCCGGCGATGATGGCCAGCGGACCGGACGTCACCGTGACGGCCCCGCGCTGCGACGGATTGAGGTCTTCGAGCAGGCGTTCGGTTGGAGTGGCGGTCAACGATCCAGCCTCGTGTCGATCGGCCTCCGACGTCGCGAGGCTCCGTGCGAGGGTAGCAGCCACCGCTTCGTTGCCGCTATTCCGGCGGTCGTGTCTGCGCCTCCGTCGAACATCGACTGGCCGGCGGCTCCCCACAGCCGGCCTGCGTCGACATAGCGACTTTTCCGCAGCGCAGGACCGCGGCGCCGGCTCAGATGCCGGCGCGAGAGCCCGTCAGCGACCGCGGTTGTCGCCGCGAGCGACCCGCTCACCCGGTAGCGATCCGAACGACTCACCGCGGTTAAGCGGACGCGGACCGGCCATCGGGCGGCCCGTGGGCCTGGCGTGGGAGTTCTGCGCGGGGCGCGGTCCGGATGCCGAGCGCGGGCCCTGGCTCGGACGGCCACTCGAACTCGCGCGGCCGGCACCGATGCCGACTTGCGGGGCCTGGCTGAAGTCGCTCGCCGTCGGCCGGCGGAAACCGCCGGGTGCGGCCGAGCGCCGCGGCTCGACCGGCCGGGAGGTGTTGAAGCCCGTGCCCGAGACCTGGCGCGGGGCGGCGTTGGGGAACTGGCGCATGCCGTTCGGAGCGGCCTTGCGGGCCGGCTCCGGCTGGCGGAACGGAGCCGGGGCCTCGCCACGGGACGGAGCCGCGGCACGGAACGGGGCCTCGCCACGGAACGGAGCCGCGGCACGGAACGGGGCCGCGGTGTCGGCGCGGGCCGGAGCTGCGCTGCGGAACGGAGCCGCGGCACGCGCCGGCTGGCGTGACGGAGCGCGACGGCCGTCGCTCGGCCGACGGACACCGCCGCCGCTGCGCTTCAGGATCGGCTCGCGCGGGATCGAGTGGTTGACCTCGAAGCCGGGGACGACTTCGCGGGTGATCCGGGTACGAAGCATCGACTCGATTTCGCTCATAAGCATGTTCTCGTCGATGCATACCAGGGAGACGGCGTCGCCCTCGAGCCCGGCACGGCCGGTCCGGCCGATCCGGTGGACGTAGTCCTGGGCGACCATCGGCAGCTCGAAGTTGACGACGTGCGGCAGGCCGTCGATGTCGAGGCCGCGCGAGGCGACCTCGGTGGCGACAAGGATCGAGGCGCGGCCGGCCTTGAAGTCGTCGAGTGCCCGGACTCGCTGGCCCTGGCTCTTGTTGCCGTGGATGGCCGTGGCGAGGATGCCGTCGTCGCAGAGCTGTTCGGCCAGACGGTTGGCGCCGTGCTTGGTCCTGGTGAAGACGAGCGCGCGGTCGATCCGGCCTTCCTTGATGAGGTGACTGAGCAGCTCGCGCTTGCGCTCGCGATCGACCGGATAGACGACCTGCCGGACCAGCTCGATCGGGGCGTTCGGGCGTGAGATCTGGACGAAAGCGGGCTCATGGAGAATGCCGCCGGCCAGATCGCGGATGTCGTTGGAGAAGGTCGCCGAGAACAGCAGGTTCTGGCGGGTTGCGGGCAGCAGCTCCATGATGCGGCGGATGTCGCGGATGAAGCCCATGTCCAGCATCCGGTCGGCCTCGTCGAGAACGAGGATCTCGACGGACGAGAGGTCGATGGTGCCCTGACCGGCATGGTCGAGGAGTCGACCGGGCGTGGCCACGACGATCTCGGGGCCGTTCTTGAGGGCACGGACCTGCGGCTGGAAGCCGACGCCGCCGTAGATGGTGGTGGACATGATCGGGCGTTGGGCGCCGTAAGTCCGGACGCACTCCTCGATCTGGAGGGCCAGCTCGCGAGTCGGTGTCAGAACCAGGCAGCGAATTGGCAGACCCGTCTCGCCGCGACGGCGGGCCTTGCCGGCCGGGATGTACTTCACGGCCGGCCGGCTGCCGTTGAGCAGCTGGAGGATCGGCAGGACGAAGGCCGCGGTCTTGCCAGTGCCCGTTTGAGCACCGGCCAGAAGATCGCGACCGGCGAGGACGATCGGGATCGACTGGGCCTGAACCGGCGTCGGTTCGGTGTAGCCCTCATGGGCGACCGCTCGCAGAAGTTCGGGCGTCAGCCCCAGCTGGTCGAAGGTGAGTGGCGTTGTGGCGGCCGGCTGATCGGCCGCCGGGCGCGACGCGACCGTGGTAACAGCCTGGACGCGCGAAATCGGGCGCTCGGAGACGTGGCCGAGCTGTTCGGTAGACATGAGTAGAGAAGCTCCTGACGTGCCCACCCGCGTTTCTTTGGCAGCGGGGACCGGTCAGGGCGATGAGTGGCTCGGGATCGGGCGGTGAGTTACCGGGACGCTGACCGGAGCGTCCGTACGTTCACGAAGGCACCAAGCATAACAGCCCGCACCGATTCGGACGCCGGCCGGCCCGGGGAGCCCGTGCCGCGGCCGTCCTGCCTCGCGCCTACTGGACCGTGACTGCGTAGCTCTTCTGGATGCTCTGGATGAAGATTTCGCCCCGAACCAGCGGGATCTCCTTGCCCGACGCGTCGTAGAAACGGGTTAGTGCGGTGGCGTTCTTCTTCTTCCAGGTGCCGACGATCTCCTTGCCCTCCTGGAAAATCAGGCATTTGCCCGATCCTGTGGTGGCGATGTCCGGCCGGCCGGGGTGGCCCGCTTCGGCGTTGGCGCTGATCGTCTTCACCTGGTACATGACCACGATGCTGCGTGCGTAAACGTACAGGTTGTTCGCCGGATCCAGCTCGGGCTTGCCGCTGACGAGTCGCAGGTAGGAATCCGTTCCGGGGCTGAACTTGTAGCCGATGGTTCCGGTGGGGTAGGCGATCGTGATCGTCTGTGACGTGGGCCTGGAGGCGGGCGGGCTGTCGTCCCTGAAGGCGCGGTCAGGCAGGTTCTGGTACATCGTCGGGTACTTCAGGTAGGCGGCGCACTCGTAAAGAACCTTGGTGTTGGTATATGCGTTGTGCGGGGCCGGCCGGGTCTTAATGCGGTGGTACGGGCAGTCCTGGTGAAACCTGAGGGCGTCCATGTTGTAGAGGGTCTTCGCTCTGGTTGCCGCTGGGATGAGTTTCTTGAGGGAGATCGAGTCGCCTCCGAAGTGCCCCAGCACGGCCTTGTACTCCTCAGCCCAGACCACGTAGTACGTGCGCACGCTTCGGACCGGCCCGACCGATTGGGCGGTGCCCTCCTGGAAGACGAGCATGTAGCGGTCCTGATTGCCGTCGGCCGGAGCCTGGTAGACGATCGAGGCGCTCGAGACGCCCGACTGCGGCCGGGCGATGACCTGGTCGTCGATCATTACCGCGATCGGCTCCCGGTGCGCGAGATTGGCCGGGGCGGGGACGCCGTCGAGATCGGAGTAGGCCCAGCCCGACGGGATCGGCGTGGGGCCGAGGTTGGGCGTCGGAGTGGGGCTGGGCGTGATGAAGGGCGTCGGCGACGGCGTCGGCGACGGCGTCGGCATCATGGCGGAGATCAGAGTCGCGCTGGCTTGAACGGTGCGACCGGACGCGCTCACGAGCAGCAATCCGCCGGCCAGCACGATCACGATCACGACCGCCGGCAGCGCAATCATCAGGATGCGGTGCCCGACCCAGAATCGCTTCATGACGTTCACCACGTTGGATCCCCCCATTTCTGGCCCGATTGGCGCCGGGCCAGGTTCCGCCCGCCCAACCAGACGGCTTTCACTCGCCGACAAAACTATCACATCGCGTCGAGATTCCCCGCCCGGTGACACGGCTAGTCTGTGGGCCGCTTACGCCCGCAGACCGGAGGCCACGCCGGCGACGTGCGCGCCTGACCGCAACTCGTGCGAGCGAGCGGGTTTCCATCCTCGCGGCTGCGATTGCTCCGGCCTAGCCTGGAGGAACGGCATGGGCCGGAGTCGCTCCCGGCGGTGGACTTGTTGCCCCGCTTCCCCGGATGCCACAACTTCAAGGTGAAGTCATGACAATCCATCAAGTCGACACAACCACCACAACCGGCCCCAGCGGGGCCGAAATCGGGCAGCGGATCGCCGGCCTCGCTTTCGGGCTGATCCAGCTCGTAATCGGGGCGCGAATTGTCCTGCTCCTTCTGAACGCCCGGACGACCAACGACCTGGTGACCGGCATCCTCAATGTCAGCCAGGTGTTCGTCGCGCCGTTCGAAGGCATCCTGCGCACGAATTCCCTCCATGCCTCGGGCGCGGTCTTCGACCTTGCCGCCGTTCTTGCCCTTGTCGGTTGGACGGTCATCGAAGTGATCGTGTTTGCGGTCCTGGCCATCTTCCGGCGCGAGCCGGCCTGAACCCAGAATTCGACCGCCAAGCGGTCCCCGAGCGGGCAGGGCCTCGTCCGCAGACAGCGCCGGCTGAACGCGGCCCGCGCGACGCACCAAGGATTGAATCAATGGGTTATCTATCGTGGATCGTTGTCGGCGCGATTGCCGGCTTCCTGGCCAGTGAAGTCATGGGGTCCCGCGAGGGGCTGATCATGATGATCGTCCTCGGCATCATCGGCGGCCTCCTGGGCGGGTTCCTGGCGACGTCTGTGTTCCACATTGGGGCCGTCGACGGCTTCAACACCGAGAGCATCTTGATCGCCACCATCGGCGCGGTCGTGGTCCTCTTCCTCGCGAACGGCACGCGCGCAGCCACTCGTTACCGCAACGACGACAGGTGACCTCGGCGCCCCAGAGCGTCACCCGCTAGGTCATCGAAGAGGACCGGCCCGCAAGGACCGGTCCTCTTCCGCTGTCCCCGTCGGTTGTCAGTCCGGCAGCGTGCGCCGGGCCGGCGAACCGGCGAAGGCACGGATTCGCGCCAGGAACTGCGGCTCCGTCATCGGGCCGCTCTTGTCCACCTCCACGCGCCGCGCCGCGTGGCCGTGGGCCTGGGCTGCGAGCTGGCGCGAGAAGTGCTCGACGACCTCGCCATCGCCGACGAGCAGCAGGTCGTCATCGCCGGCCACACTGGCGAGGATTTGGGCGAAGAACGCGCGCATGTGCTCATCTCGATGGCCCTCGCCGGCCGGGTGGTCTTCGGTCGGCGGACGCCCGGTCGAGCGATGCCGGCCGGGCACCTGGGAATCGATGTGCTCGCGGGCCGAGACCCCGTCCGGGCCCCACCGCAAGATCGTGGCCGACGCGCCCGAGATCCAAACGCCGGTTGTTCGTGGAGTAGTCATCAGGTTCCTTCTTCGCATCATTCAACTAGATCAGCGGCGGCGGCGACGCGCCGGGCCGAAGGTCAGCCAGTCGATCGTCACGCCGACTACCCAGGCTATCGATCGCAGGATCCAATAGACGATTGCCAGGGGCCACGCAATGATCAACAACAGGATCGTGATGAGGCAGCCGTGGTCGCCGCCCCGGCGGACGACGACGACTTGAGGACGCTCCTTAGCCATTGGTGGCACCGAGTGGGGCGTGCGTCAGATCCAACCCAACCTCGTCGTCCTCCACAGCCTGGCGCTCGTAGCGGCCGGGGAGGCCGTCTATGGCTCCGTCCTTGTCCGCCGGGTCGCCATATCCGGCATCGATGGGCGGCAACGGTCCGACGTCGGCCCCGATCGGGTCGGGCCGGGCAATGTACCCGTCGTCTCGAACCCCTTGTGAGTTGGTGCGATGGTCATCGATCACGGTTTCTCCTTCGGAGACTGGAGTTGTGTCTGCCAGGCAATCAGCTGGCGATATATGGCCGGCGCTCCGACCGGTGGATCCTCGACGAGCGCGAAGCCCGCCGGGCACAGGACGAACGGCTCGGTCTGCCAGCCGCCGAGACCACCGTGAGAACCCACGAGTTCCTCGAAGCTGGTGACTTCGCCCGAGACTTCGTCCGCGGCCCCGAGCAGGATGAGATCGCCGACATTCTCGAAGTGGTCGAGGTGGGCCAGGTTCTCGGCCGCGCGGGTGCCGTAGACGGCGAGGGGGTCGATGCCGTCGAGGCCTCCGGCATTCAGATCGATGCGGCCACGGGGTCCGAGAACCACAGCCTGACCCGCACCGGTCCTGACCAGGAGTGCCCCGATCCCGGGGTGACCTGCCAGTGCGCCGATCAGGCCGGGATACAGCTCCTCGATCGACTCATACGTGAGCCGCCCGGGCCGACCCGTGAAGTAGACGTGGGCCAGGTTGCCGGACGAGGCCACGACCACGTCGGGCGGTGGCACAGCCGCGTCCGAGCCGCGAGCGCCGGAGCCGCGAGCGCCGGAGCCCCGAGCGCTGCCACCACCGAAGCGCTTCAGGGCGCTTGGCAGCAGCCGCGCCAGCAGCCAGCCGGGCCCGGGTCCCCGGCCCAACTCGGCCGCGAGGCGCCGGCCCATTCCGGCCGATTCGACCGAGTCCGTGGTTCCGGCGACACTCATCGTGCCGGGCAGAAGGGCGGCAATAACCGCCTCGAGTGGTTTGCCGTGCCGCTGGCTGAAGGTGGCCCCCAGACACTGGCCGTGGTCCGAGAGCACGACCAACCGGTAGGGGCGGCTGGTATTCCGGGCTGCCTTCAGCAGCGATCCGATGGCCCTGTCGATGCCTTCCAGCGCATCGATGGCCTCGGCGCGTTCCGGGCCGCAGTGGTGGGCAATGGCATCGTAGCCGGTGTAGTCCACGTAGATGGTGGGTGCTCCGCCGTACATCTCCTCGATGACGAAGGCCGTGGATACGGTGCGCAGGGCGACGTTCGTGACGGCTCGTTCGACGGCGTAGTGCAGATCCCGGTGCATGCGGGGCTCGACCGACCTGCCGCGCTGCCGCTCGGCCTGATAGAGCTCCTTCACGATTTCACCGGCCACAAGCACGACCAGGCGCATGTAGTTGACGGAGGTGGCCAGAAAGCCGCGAAGGCGCCGACCATCGTCCGTCGGCGAGCCGGCGGCGATCGTTGCCATGGTCAGGTAGCTACGGGGAGCGTCGCCGGTCACGAGGTTGCCGATGCTCGCGCCGTCGTCGGCCAGCAGGCCTGCGCCGTCGCTGACACGGCGGACGATCTCGGCCGCATCGTCGGGATGATTGGCCACGAGCAGCCTGGCCGTCGCCTTTTCGTACCACCGAAATCCCGCGATGCCGTCGTTTCGGCCGTGCAGGATGCCCGCTTGACTCGCCGGTGTCGTGGGCGGCAGCAGGGCGACCCAGGGGTGGAGAGTGGCTCCGTCATTACGAAGAAGCCCGCTGAGCACGGGCGCCCGCCCGCCTCGCATGACGTGGTTGAGAACGGGCAGGCTGAGCCCGTCGATCTGGACCACGAGCAGACCCGGCGTCGCTATGCGGGCGCGCTTGAAGTTGCGTGCGACCAGCCGCCTGACCAGCACGCCGTAGTAGGAATCGTCGTCGCTGACGGCCACGAGTTCGGCGAGGAAGCTGTTGAGGATCGTCAGCAGAACGGCCGCCAGGATTGCGGTGACGTCGCCGTCCACTCCGACCCCGGGCACTACCCGCCCGGCGACGACTATCGCCACGACCTGGACGAACAGCCCGGCAGTCTGGGCGAAGAAGATCGGCCGAGCCACGAATAGCCACTGGAGCACGGTGTCGGAGCACGTGTCGAGGGCGAGCAGCAGCAGGGCGACGAGCAACAGCGCCCCGGGGCCGCCGATCCGCAGCCCCGGTAGCACGACGGCCGTGATGGCCAGCGCCAGACAGGCCATCAGGTAGGACAGAACCGTGCGGCGCAGGATCGCAAAGCGCTCCGGCCGCCACTCCCAGATCAGGCGGGCCTGGAGCCGGTAGGACGCGAACCAGCCACGCTCCGCCGGCGCTTTACTGCCGACCGCGGGCGTCATCGCCCGGCGCTCGCTTCCAACGGCATCGACTGACCCGGCTGCAACACCCGCACCTGAACGGCCGGGTTGCTGGCGGTGACGGCGTCTCGGAAAGCCTCACCCGGACCCTCGAAACGACGCCTCGCCGGGCGCAGGAGGCCCAACGGATACAGCGCTCCCCAATGGATCGGCACGGCAATCGACGGTCGGATCCGCACTGTCGCCTCTGCCGCCCGCCGCGGGTCCATGTGTCCCGGCCCGAGGCGCGGACCCCAGCCCCCTACCGGAAGGAGCGCGAGGTCGACGCGCCCCGCGAGTCGTGCCATGTCGTCGAACAGGTCGGTGTCACCCGCGAAGTAGACGCTGGTCGGACCCGTGATCAGGACACCGAGGGCCTCCTCGGACGTCGTGAACATCGACCGGCGGCGGCCGTGCTCGGCATGGACTGCTTCGACCGCAAGGGCGCCGATCCGCAGCCGGTCTCCGGCCCGCAGTTCATGGACGTCCGCCCGAGCCGCCTTTGCGACGATCCGTCCAAGACCGACCGGAACGATGAACGCCGGCCGACCGGGGATTGCCCGTAGAGACGCGAAGTCGAGATGGTCCCAGTGACCGTGGCTGATGAACACGGCCGCTATGTCGACGAGGCTGTCGGGCTGCACGTCCGAGACGTGGCGACGTATGACCCCAGACCCGATCGGTCCGAACACGGGATCGGTGAGAACGCGCACCCCGTCGAGGTCAACCAGCACGGTCGAGTGGCCGAGAAACGTCAGCTGATCTCCCACGGCGCTTCTTTCTCATCGGAGTGCTCTCGTCAGCGGGGATGAACGATCTTCTGGGGCCGGAGCCCGTAGGTCAAGCCGACGCCACCGCGCCGCCGATCTGGGCCGTGATAGCCGCTGCGGCGTCGCGAATGCTCTCCACAAGCGCGGGGACTCGGCTGGGCTGGATTCGATCGCCCGTCGCTCTGACTTCCAGGGCGGCCAGGATGGAGCCGCGATGGTCCACGACTGGTATGGCAACCCCGTTGACGTGCGGCTGGTACTCGCCGAAGGCCGTGGCAAAACCGCGTCTGCGAACCCGGGCGACCTCGTCTAGCAACATTTCCACGCGAATGATCGTGTGAGGCGTATATGGCGCGAAGCCAATCCTCGAAAGGCGGATGACCTCACGCTCCGGTCGGTCCGCGAGCAGTACCTTGCCCGGGGCTGTGGCGTGCAGCGGCAGGTTCCTGCCGGTTCGGCCCCGGCCTCTTCCGGCGGCATCAGACCAGGCGATCGCGACAACGCTGTCATCTTCAAGGGCACAAAGCATCGCCGTATCGCCGACCGAGCGTGCCAACCTCTCCACGTGCGGCAGCGCGACAGACTGAAGGTCGATCGTCTTCTCGGCTCGGCCGCCGAGCCTGACCAGCGCCATGCCGAGGCGGTACCTGCCCGATTCTCCGTCCTGTTCCACGAGGCCGCGCTTCTGGAGCGTCGCGAGCAGGCGAGAGGCCGTCGACTTGTGAATCCCGAGACTACGGGCCAGTTCTGTCACGCCCACCTCGCCGTCCCAGTCCCCCAGGGCCAGCAGAAGCGACGCCGCCCGGTCGACCGACCGCACCGCGTTCCGGTCCAGGACCTCGCTCGTGACAACGATCGGCGCCATGCCGGAGAACGGTTGAGATGCCGGCGACCCGTCCACAGGGCAGGAACCTCGCAACTGCGGCGTCGGGCATGATGCTCGGTGCTGCCGGAAAGCTAGGGCTTAGCGACCGGGACGCGCGAGGATGAAAACCCCCCTCAGGCGAGAGCGGTAGAGCGGGCACTCATGCATTCCCCTGCTCCTCGACGGCCCTGTATTGGGCCCGTCGGACACGACGACGCGTCTTTAGTTGAGCCGGCGGCTCGTGCCCCACCATCCAAAGCCCGCGGTACGCTCGATGCCCATGATCTGAGCGACGACCTCCTCGGCCTCGCTTCTCTTGAGCGCGCCCGTCTGGAGCGCCTGGAAGATGATCAGCCTGCGGGTGAGCTCGTCGGCATCGAGCAGAAGATCGATCAGGTCGGTCCGCGACACCTGTTGCAGTTTTTCAGTCAACCTGTCGATCCTCCGAGATCCAGCCGCCGCGAAGAGACAATTGGCGACCAGATAAGTATCCGATCGCGTGTCGGATAGGTGCCCTCTCCGAAGGTCAGGGTGGGTCCATCTGTTCGGCCGGCCCGGAGGTGCGTTCGATTGGGGTCGAGGCGGCGTGGGTTTGGCGCCACGCCGCAACCTCAGTTCGCCACCTTGGCCAGATCCGCTTCCAGCTGCTTCAGATTGAAGCCCGGATTGAATTCCGATTTCCTCGCGGCCGGCGGCAGGATCGCGTAGGCCTCGTCGACGCATTCATCCCACCAGGCCCAGGAGCCCAGTTGAGTGCTGCCCCAGGTCAGCACTCGGACGTTCGTCTGGTCGTAGTCGGCGGCGAAGACCGCGTGGCCGTCGTTGGTCAGCGGTCCCGGCGCCCACGGCTGGTGGGCCTCGAACTCCCGGACGCAGTTCTGCTGCACCTGGAATCCCACGTAAACGCCACCGAAGAGACGAATCGCCTGTTGGACGTGAACGTGGTTCTTCGGGTTGATGCTGACGTACGAGATCATCTCATCGCCGGAGATCGGGGCCAGCGAAAGCGGCTGCGAGCGCGTGAACAGGTTGTGGTGGCGCCAGTAGTCCAGCACGGTGAGCATGTCGAGCCCGGTGTCCGGTCCGCCCGTCAGCTTGAAGTAGAGCTTGACGACTTCCTGCCGCGACGGGACCAGCTCGTCGCTGTCCAGCCCGTAGTACATCGTGTCCGCGTGAGCTGCTGCCGCGATCGTGCAGTCGCCGTACACGTCGTTGCCGTCGATCGGGAAGAGCGTGCCCACGGGCTGGTTCTTGAGGTTGGTCTCGACCCGCGGCAGGTTCTCGAAGGAAGCGGGTGGCGGTGGGAGGGCAGGGCCCAGGTAATCCGCCAGGCGCAGGGTTCGGTAGTCGATCTTCGGGGGATGCTTCCCGAATCTGTAAGTTGGCATGCGAGGTCACTCCTCCTGGTCGCAAGCGTGGCGAGCCGGGCATCGGCCAGCCGACCGTATCACTCGGGCTCGCTCGAGCCAAAGCTTGTCGCGGCCGACGGCGATCTGTCGCTACGACAGCAGTCCGGACGCCCCGTCTACAAGAACAACGGCCGTCACGTGGCCGGAGCGGTCACCCTATTCGCTGGATCGTTGATGTTGGTTATGTCGAACTTGACCTCGGAGGCAAGGCTCTTGTCTTCGTATGTGGCCACGACATCCATGCTTACCGGGAAGCCGCTCGACTGGGTAATCCAAACATCGCCCGACCAGGTGGCGTCCCCGTGGCTGGCACTCGACAGATACGGGTAGTTCTGCAGCGCCTCGCTGGTGGCCCGATAGTGATCGGTGCTCACGCCGTCCTTTCCCTCCGAACCGACTTTCGTGAACCCGTCGGCAATGGGTGGGTTGACGAAGTGATCGAATTCGGCGGCCGGCGAGAGGAAGTCGAACTCGTGGGCGTCGCCGAACTCAGTCTTGACGAACTTGCCGGTGTTGCCCTGGTCGATGTACACGTTGTTGCCGACCTTGATGATGTGGAGGCCGGGGCACGTGATGTCCGCGTCGAAAACCGACTCCGGGTTCTGGTAGGCGTCGGCGGTGCCGGCCTGCTGGTTCGCGATGGTGCCCTTGATCGTGTAGGGACTCGCGCCGCAAGAGAGATGGCTGTTGTCGAGTCTTTCACCGAGGTCGCCGGCCGCATCGCCCGCGCGGGTCATGGTGTACTTGAAGCTGCCGGCCTTTCGCAGCGCGTTCGCTGCGACGAACATGCCGCTGGTCGGCTGAGGAGTCATGCCGCAGCCGGACCCGGCGTAGCCGCCGCCGCAGTCTCCCTGGGGAGCGGAGCCAACCGACGAGGCCGTGGGACTCGCGCTCGACGTATCCGTTGGACTCTCGCTGGACGAGGCGCTGGGACTCTCGCTCGACATGTCGGTCGACGTCGGTTCTGCCGAGCCGTCGATGACGATCAAGCCGGACGAGCTTGGTGATGTCAGCGGCATTCGACTGGGTGACCCGGCGGCAGTCGAACAGCCCCCGAACGCAACGGCGAGGCCAACGAGCAGGCCTGCCAGGCCCAGCGAAATCACACGAGATCGACGCCGGTGGCCTGGCTGAAGAGGTCCGATTCCAAGCCCGACTCCACCGGGACCGGCTCGATGACGGGTAGTCATACCTGGCTCCTCCCCGGCGCTTGCCCGAGCGCCGACATCTACTCCCCGGGCCGGGTGCCTCGACCCTTACCGAGAGGCAGTGTAGCCTCGTGGTGCTGGCATTGGGAGTAGGAATCCCCGCAAGCCGGACTTACTCCCGGCGAGTCGTCGAGACTCGCGGTTCTTAGGTCCAGGGTCCGTGGGCGGTCACGAACTTAAGCGCGAAAGTACGCTTCCTGCATCATGTGTCGGCGGCGATGCTGACCGTAAATGTCAACCCGACACCACGCGCCGCATATGAAGGAAGGCCATGGAAAGCAAGACCAAGAACCGCAAGACGCGCCAGCAGATCGAAGCCATGGCCGCCCGAGCGTTCGATGGCATGGCGCTTGCGGTCGGCGAGGACGCCATCGTCGAGATGAAAGACGGCTGGTTCAACGCGTCTTACCAGGTGAGGCTTGCCGACGGCCGTGATGTCATCCTCAAGATCGCCCCGCCGGCCGGCTCGGAGGTCCTGACCTACGAGTCGAACATCATGACCACCGAGGTCGCTTCGATGCGCCTCGTCCGGCGGAACCGGGCCATTCCGGTGCCCGAGATCTACTTCTACGACGATGTCCGCGACCTGTGCGATTCGGCCTACTTCTTCATGGAGAAGGTCGCCGGAGACAACCTCGAGCACGCCAAGGCCGACATGGCGCCGGAGGCACGCGCAGCGATCGACCGGCAGATCGGCGAGATCATTCGAGCGGTCAACGCCTTCACCGGCACGTTTTTCGGTTACGACGGAAACACGGAACTGCGCGCGGCCACCTGGCGAGAGGCCTTCGTCAAGATCGTGGATTCAGTACTCGACGACGGCGCCCGCAAGGCTGTCGTCTATGACTTCGGCTACGACGAGATCCGCGCAGCGGTCCGCAATCACGCCGCCGCCCTCGACGAGATCGCGACGCCGTGCCTGGTCCACTGGGACGCCTGGGACCCGAACTGGTTCGTGCGGGACGGCAAGGTCGCGGGCATCATCGATTTCGAGCGGGCGCTCTGGGCCGAGCCGCTGATGGAAGCCCAGTTCCGCTACTTCGGCGGTCCCGAAATCAGCGACGCGATGCGCGGCTACGGCAAGACCACGTTCACGTTCGCCGAGCAGGAGCGCTGCCAGCTGTACCAACTCCACCTCGCACTGGTGATGAACACCGAGTGCTACTACCGCAATTACGACACCGACGATGTCCTCAACGATTCGCGCAAGCTGATGCGCTCGGCGATGGAATGGCTCAAGGCCAACTG
>PMXR01000088.1 GCA_003171035.1 Chloroflexota bacterium | reverse complement strand
TTCAGCCTGGGCGTGATGCTGTTCGCCCGACTCGTCGAAGATGCGGCCCGGTTGTTCGGCCCGTTCGTCGAATACGACCCGTACATCGTCGAGTGGCATCGACGCACGAAGGCAGACCGGCCGTCCGGCACCGCTCTCGAACTCTCGCGCCGCCTCATCGCCGCCCATCCCCGCAAGACGCATATCGCCCGGCCGATGGCCCACGGCGCTCCGGAGCCGGAAGAGTTGGACGTGTCGGTGATCCGTGCAGGCTCCGCGCCCGGCATGCACCTGGTCGGTTTCGATGCCCCCGGCGAGAGCCTGGAGATGCGCCTGACCGCTCGCGACCGCTCCGCCTACGCCTCGGGCGCGATCACTGCCGCCGATTGGCTGCTGGCCGAGCCGAGAACCCCGGGCTTCCACAGCTTCGACACCGTCGTCGACTCGATAATCGCCAAACAGTCGGCCGCCCAACCGGTCGCCGCCACGCACCAATGAAATCGGGGCGTGCGGCTGGTTCACCCGGCCGCCGCCACCTCCCCCACCGCTGACACCGGGCGAGCGGTCGACGCCAACCGGCCGCTCGCCATCCCACCACCGACACCACGAAACAGGAGTAACCGAGATGCCACCCAGCCGCCGATTTCGAGGAGCCTTTACGGCCCTCGTGACGCCATTCACACCTACCGGCGCTATCGATGAGCCGACCTTCCGGACGCTGGTTCGCCGCCAGATCGACGCCGGCATCCACGGCCTCGTCGCCTGCGGCACTACGGGAGAAACCCCGACGCTGAGCCACGCCGAGGACGAGTGGGTGATCGCCACAACCCTGGAAGTCGCGTCCGAGCGGCCGAGCCGAGCCCGAGTCCGCGTCATTGCCGGAACCGGCTCGAACAGCACCGCGACCGCGGTCCAGTCCACCCGCCGCGCCGCCGAGCTTGGCGCGGATGCCGCTCTGGTCGTGGCGCCGTACTACAACAAGCCGGATCAGCGAATGCTCGAGGCGCACTTCCGCACCGTCGCGGATGAGGGCGGCCTTCCGATCATCGTCTACAACGTCCCCGGCCGAACCGGCGTGAACGTCGAGGCGGCCACGCTCCTCCGTCTCGCCGAACATCCCCGGATCGTGGCCGTCAAGGAAGCATCGGCCAACATGGACCAGATCGCGACCATCCTGCGCGATCGACCGGCCGACTTCTCCGTCCTGGCCGGCGACGACACGTGGACGATGCCGATGCTCGCGCTCGGCGGCGATGGCGTCATCTGCACCTGCTCGAATGAGATTCCGGCCGAGATGGCCGAGATGTGCGATGCGGCGTTCGCCTGCGACTGGGAGCAGGCGCTGCGGATCCACGAGCGCTGGCTGCCGCTGATGAAGGCCAACTTCAGCGGTGGCCCGAACCCGGTTCCGGTCAAGGCGGCCATGGCCATGATGGGCCTGATCTCCGATAATCTGCGCATGCCGTTGCTACCCCTCGACGACCAGTACCGCCCACGCCTGCAGGCGATCCTCGAGTCGACCGGCCTGCTGGCCGGCTCCGCCGCCGGCTCGAGCGGCACGCGGCCGAGCAAGAAGCTGCACAGCATCCCCGTCGAACCGGGCGAAGCGGCGGCGCCACGAACCACGGTGGCAGCGCGAAGGTGAATCGGATCGAGACCGCGACCGCCACCCTCGCCAACCTCGACGCCGGACGCGTTCGGGCGGCTCACCCCGATCCGGATGCCCCCGGCGGCTGGCGCGTGGATTCGGCCGTGCAGGAGGCGATCCTCCAACTCTTCGCCGATCGCGCCACCCGGACCTGGGATCTCGGCGGCGCGATGCAGTTCCGCGATCGGGTCGGGCTGCCGCTGAAGGGATTGCTCGACTCGCCCGAGGCCGAGGCGGCGCTCGCGGCCGGCAAGCCCTGGCGCGTGGTCCCGGGCGGCACCTCCGTTCGCGGCGGTGTGTATATGGCCCCGGGAGTGACCGTCATGCCGCCTTCGTACATCAACGTCGGGGCCTGGATCGGCGAGGGCACGATGGTCGACTCGCACGTGCTCGTCGGCTCATGCGCCCAGATCGGGGCGCGGGTTCATCTCTCGGCCGGCGTCCAGATCGGCGGCGTGCTCGAGCCGCCCGGCCGGCGTCCCGTGATCGTCGAGGACGATGTCTTCGTCGGCGCCCAGGCGGCGCTGCTCGAGGGAGTGCTGGTCCAGGCCCGGGCGGTCATCGCCGCCGGCGTGGTCCTGACCGGTACGAGCCGCCTCTACGATCTGGCTCGGGAACAGGTCATCGTCGGCACGCTCGCCGAGCCGCTCGTCGTTCCGGCCGGGGCCGTGGTCGCGCCCGGCGTTCGGCAGGTGAGTGGCGAGTTCGCCGCCGCACACGGCTTGGCCCTATCGGCCGCGGTCGTGGTCAAGTACCGCGACGACCGCACCGACGCTCGCGTCGCGCTCGAGGAGGCACTGCGGTGACGACCGGCCCGGCGACCGGTCCGACGACCGGCGGCCGGACCCCCGGCGGCGCCGCGCCACGCCCCGCCGGCACCGAGGGAGGCGCCGGCTTCGACGGCATCCTCGACGCCGGTCTGATCGCCGGCCTCTCGCCGGCGGCGCTGGCCGAGGAGTTCGGGACGCCGTTCTACGTCTACGACCTGGACCTTGTCGGCCGGCGAGTCGACGCTCTGCGAGCGGTGCTGCCGCGCGGCTTCAGAGTCGCCTACGCCGTCAAGGCCAATCCGTCGCTGGCGGTCGTCGCGTATCTCCGCAGCCGCGGCATCGGCGCGGACGTAGCCTCCGGCGGCGAGCTGGAGACGGTGCTGCGGGCCGGCTTCGAGCCGGCGGCGATCGCCATGACCGGCCCGGGCAAGCGAGAAGCGGAGCTCGCCGCCGCAGTCGCCGCCGGGATCGGCTTCATCACCGTGGAGTCGCCGGGCGAGTTGCGGCGCCTCGAGGCCATCGCCGCGGCCGCGGGGAAGCGCCAGCCGATCCTGCTTCGCCTGGCCGTGTCCGAGGACGCTCGCCTGGAAGCCGTCCGCCTGATCGGCGGCGTGGAGGGCAAGTTCGGCATGCCGCTGCCGACTCTGATCGAGACGGCCCGGGCCGCGGCCGCCTCAAATAACGTGGAGCTGCTGGGCCTGCACGCCTTCGGGGCGTCGAACCTGCGCGACGCCGAGCAGCTCGTGGGGCACGTCGCGGCACTGGTCGAGACCGCCCGGCGGGTAGCCGCCGAAACGGGCATGAAACTGCGTCTGGTGGACGCCGGCGGCGGCCTGGGGATCCCCTACGCCGATGGCGAAACCCCGCTCGACCTCGGCCGCCTGGGGCGGCGGCTGGGCGAGTTGCGGGCGCGCTGGGACGGGGATCGGATACTGGACGACCTCCAGGTCGTGCTGGAGCCGGGCCGCTTCCNNGGCGGCATCAACCACGTGCTGCGGCCGGCTCTGGTCCGCAGCGAGCACCGCCTCGCCGTCCTGGCCCAGGACGGACTGCGAGCGATGGTCCAGACCACGGTCGCCGGCCCGCTGTGCACAGGTATCGACGTGTTTACGACCGGCGCCATGCTGCCGCGGCCACGTGTCGGGGATCTCATGGCGGTGCTCGACACCGGAGCCTACGGCTTCACCGAGGCGATGCCGCTCTTCCTATCACACCCGACGGCCGCGGAAGTAGCCGTGAAGTCGGGCCGGGCCCGGCTCATCAGGCCGCACATCGCGCCGGCCGAAATGCTCGATCGCCAGATCCTCCCGGACTGGTAGCGGGCGGCCGAACCAGGCCCGGCGGTGGCCGCACTCGCCGCGGCGAGCCGGCATCTGCCGGGCCCCGCGCGACGGCGCCCGACCGCTACTCCCCGCGGACGAAGCGGCGAGCCACGAGCGAGTATGCGGGCAGCCTCGCCAGCGCCGCGCTGAGTGGCAACGCCGGTGCGCCGTCCCGCCCGACGATCGCCAGCAGCGAATCTGTGGCCGTGGCTTCGGCCGGGCGGGCGTCGATCTCGGCCAGGTCCACGGCCACGTGCCCGGGCTCCTCCGGCCCGAGCTCCGTCCGTGCCGCCGCCAGCGCCGCGTCCCGGCCCACGGCTTCGTAGTTGAGGCGTTGCTCGCCCGCCGCGTGCCAGCTGGGGCGCCGCAGCAGGATCGCATGCCAGGCCGTACCGACTTCGGGCGTGACCGTCCCATCGCCCGGAGCCGGATCGGAGGAAAGCGCCTCGCCGCGGGCCCAGAGGGCGGCCTGATGCAGCAGCGCGTACTCGTCCAGGTCGGCGTAGTGGCCCAGATCGTCGGCCGGTGAGCCGTCACCGAAGATGGCCTGGATGCTCGGCCGGAAGACCCCCGCCAGATCGAGGTCGATCGCGCGGACGGAGCGGTGGTAGTAGATCTGCTGATACATGAACAACCGGGCGGTGAGGAACATCTCGAGTGCCCCGAGCCCCGGCTCGTAAAGCGAAAGACCGGCCGGCCCGACGAACGAGTAGCGACGCAGCCGCTCGACGTCCACCGGCCCCGTCGAGACACCGATCAGGTACGCGTCGCGGCGCACGTAGTCGAGGTTGTCGACCGTGAACACGCCCGACAGCAACGGCTGGAGCCAGCGCAGCCAGCGCGGCATAGAAGGATCGGCCGGAGCCGGCTTGCCGATCAGGAATGACAACCAGTGAGGGTCGATCGACTCGTCCGGCCGGAGCGCGTCGCGTTCCGGGACATCGCCCGGCGCCCGCCGAATGGCCCCGATCGTACCGGCCAGCTCGCGCTCGATGATGAGTTGCGATAGATCCTCGTGGGTCAGGCTCTTGCGCTTCCGGCGCGGGTCGGCCGGCGCCGGGAAGTGGCACAGCACATGCTCGTCGAAGAAGT
Source organism: Chloroflexota bacterium (assembly GCA_003171035.1). GTDB lineage: Bacteria > Chloroflexota > Limnocylindria > Limnocylindrales > CSP1-4 > Fen-1039. The sequence continues at coordinate 17,431 of PMXR01000088.1, read as the reverse complement.
GCGCGAACGGCCCGTGGCCGACGTCGTGAAGCAGCCCGGCCAGACGCAGCGTCTCGACGACCAATCCCTCGGAAGGCGCGGGCGTACCCGGCTCGGCCGCCTTCAGTGCCGCATGCAGGCTGGGATAGAGGTGGCGGGCCCAGAGCCCGGCCTCGTGCATCACGCCCAGGCTGTGGGTGAAGCGGCTGTGCTCGGCCGTCGGGAAGACCCATCGTGCGCTCTGGAGCTGGCTGATTCGCCGCATCCGCTGCAGCCAGGCGGAGTCGAGCAGATCGCCTTCGGCCGCCGCTTCCTCAGCCAGACCGAGCGCTCGCGCATGTTCGGTGCTGAGCCGCTTGGTCAACTCGATGTAGCCGTGTATAGGGTCGCTGATCAGGTTGACGGCCCAGAGCTGGGGGTGGCCGATGACTTCAGGCTGCATTCCGCAAGACTAGAGCACCTGCCGTGCGGGTGGCGGCGCTCACCAGCCGGTCACGGGCACAGAGGCCGAGAAGAACTCGCCCGTGCTGTAGTCGATGACGTCCGCTTCCAGACACGGCCAGGTCGTTATCGTCGAGACGAGCGTGGCGTCCGGGCCGGCCCCGGCCGCCTTCCCGAACGGTGTGCACGTCACTTGCCGGGTGAGCACCCAGACCCATGCCGGCGCGACGATGCCTCCGGGTTCCATCAGGTCACCCGGCACGACCCGCAACGAGATGCTTCCCAGCTCCGGATCGTAGCCCGCGGCCTTAAACGCCGCCAGCGCCTTCGCAAGAGTCAGCCCGCCGGTTGGCGGCACGACTTCCAGGAGCTGGAGAGTCGGCGTGGCGACCGGCACGAGCGTGGGCCCCGGCGCCGTCAGTGACTGGGCCACGGAACCCAGGCTGAAACCGACGACCAACCCGAACAGCAGCCCGATCACCGCCACCGACGGAATCAGTGGTGGCACGGGCAGACTCCGTCCCTGCATGCGCGCCTGGACTCGTCCAATCTCGGGCCCGCGGCCAACCCGCTCCAGCCCGTCCGATCGGTTGTCCGTCCCCGTTCTTTCCACGTTCACAGTATCTCGCTGCGGCCGTGCGGTGGGTGCCGGCGGTACGGGCTGGCGCGATGGCCGCGACTTACCAGCCGGGCGCCGGCTCGTAGGTGAAGATGTATTCGCCCGTCCAGTAGTCGAGCACGGCCGCTTCCAGACAGGCCGGAGAAGTGGCCTCGGGCGCCGGCGTGGCGCTGGTACTCAGGTCGGTGACGGGCCCGTTTGCGACACACGTCGCCCGCCAGGTGAAGACCCAGACCCAATCCGGCATCTGGACCGACGATCCGTTGGGCCCGACGTCGGCACCGGGCAGAACCCGAGCCGACACCGTCTGCGACCCGGTGTCCCAGCCCGCGGTTTGGAGTGACACCAAGGCACTCTGAAGCAGCACACCACCTGAGGGCGGGGAAGCCGTCGGCAGGGGCGACGCCGCCTCAGCCGTTGGCGGCGCCGTAGTTGGCCACGCTGTCAGCCTCTGGAATGTGGAGCCCATACCAAAGCCCACGACCCACCCGAACAGCAGCCCGATGATCGCGATCGATGGGATCAGCGGCGGCACGGGTAGAGTGCGGCTCGTCATGCGTGACTGGACGCGGCCCATCTCGGGCGCGATGCCCTCGCGCTCAAGCCCTTCCTCTCGCCTGTCCATTCGCTGCCTCCGCGTCTCCTAGTACCTGGCCGCCGCCGCTCGATAGATATTGGCAATTTCCTCGCGCAGTTCCGGCGGCTCGATCACCTCTACCTGCGCACCCCACTCCAGGATCCAGCGCCGGATCTCCAGAGTACCCGGTACACGCCCCCGCCAGGTCAGCGAGCCGTCGTTCTCGCGCGTGACATGCTCCGTGGGGTGCCACGTTGTCTCGGCCACGCGCGACGCCACGGCGGCGTCGAAGTGCAGCTCGACGTCCACTTCCTCTTGATCGGTGATCACTCCCCAGGCCCGGCCGAGTCCATCCTGGACGACCGCCGGATCCGGCGGCTCGAACGTCTCCACGGCCAGCGACAACTCGAGGATTCGCTGCAGCTTGAACGTCCGAACGGCTTCGCGAGACTCGTCGAACCCGATCACGTAGATGGCTCTGGTGGCGGCCGACGCCTCGAGCAGATATGGATGGACGCGCGACCGTCGCGGCGGCCGCCCCGGGCTGTAAGTGGCCGCGTCGTAGGTCAGCTCCACGACCCGCCGCTCGGCCCACGCCCGGGACAACAGCCGGAGATGACGCGTCGCCCGTTCGTCGACCGGGCGCGCCGCGAGCACGTCGACGGTCCTCTCCAGATGGCGGGCCACGACCGGGGGCAGGATCTCCGCCAGCTTCTGGAAGGCGGCGCCCGTATCCGGGTCGTATCGATCGGCGAACTGGGCCGTCAGGCGCGCGGCCAGGAAGAAGGCCACTGCCTCATCAAGCGTCAACCGCAACGGTGGCAGGAATGCACCTTCGACGATCCCCCACTTGCCACCCTCGCTCCAGAGCGGGATCCCGATTTCGCCTTCCAGCGCCACAAGGTCGCGATAGACCGTCCGGCGCGACATCGCCACGAAGCCGGCCACCGCGTCCACGGTTGCGCCTTCGGGATGCGCGGCCAGATACCTCAAGACCTTGTAGAAGCGCGCCAGCCGATCACGTTTGGCGGATTCGGGCTGGTCGATCGGGAGCGTCATAAGGTATCGCTCAGATTCGGGGCGGCGAGATCGTCACCGGCAGGTCGCGCTCCGTCGCCGTCAGCTTGACCCGCACCGTGGCCAGTAGACCGTGCGGCAGTATCGCCTCGGCGTCGCCGTTGACGCTGCCCGAGACCATGCCAACTTCGTTGTCGGAGAAGACCCAGAAGTCCAATTCCCCTCGCCACGTCTGCAGCGGAGCCGTCCCGACCAGCCAGGCCACCTGCGGGAACGAGGCCGCGAAGGTGGCGCCATCTACGGCTACGCGGCAGTGCCGCGCCCGGGCGCCTTCGACGTACTCGAGACCCCAATCCTCCGCGGTGGCGCGGTTGTCGACGTCGAGCGCATTCGAGAGCACGGTCAGATCTATCGTTTGGGTATCGACAGTCGCGGGGTTCACGACATGCCACGTGCCTTGCGGCGAGGAAGTCCAGGCCCGCGAGCCAACTCTGACGGTGGAGTACTGGCCGAAGAGATCGCTGCGGACTACCTGGGCCGACCAGGACACGTCCGAGCCGGATCTGTTGCCGGAGAGACTGACCGTGCCGACGGCACTCGAGTCGACGTTGGCAGACAGATCCAGATCGAGATGAGCCGTAACGGGGCTGGCGATGGAGCTTCTGCAGTTGGCGGGGACGCTCAGGGCCGGACCTGAGGCGTTCGGTCCAACGCCGGCCGGCCCGAAGCGTGAATTCGGCGCCGGCATGTTGTCCAACGCGGCATTGTCGGCGCCGCTGACGCCCGCGAAGGTGCCCCCGATGAGCGACGTGGCTACCACGGCGAAACCGACCGCCACGGACAGCCGCCGGCGCCCGAGTCCGGCCTCGGCGATGACGTGGCGGCTGATGCCGAGACCGGCGAAGAGGCTCGTTGCCAGCAGAGCCACCGCCCACGAATAGGTGGCCTCGAAGGACGGCAGCAGCGGCTCGGTTCCGCCCTGGATGACCTGCGCGGCGACCCCGGCGATCGAGGGCACCAGCAGGAGCCCGGCCAGCAGACCCAGCCAGAACACGCCGGCCGACCCGCGGTTGCTTCGGACGAGCGGCGGCCAGACGACGGACGCAACGCTGACGAGGAGCGGCAGGGACGCGGCCACGCCGACGAGCAGATCGACCGGACCGCCCGGACGGTAGGCGATCAGGACGATGCCGCCGCCCACGGCCCAGAGGACCGTGAGCCCGACGGCCAGGAGTCTGAGCTCGAACTGGCGAACACGCACGACCGAAGTCTAGCGGCAGTCTGCCGTCCCCAACGGCCGGTGAGTATGCCCTGGTTCCCCGAGCCGGGCCGCATCCGCTCATCCGAACGCACCAGAGTTGAACCGCAAGTACCGGAGACGTAGGGACCCGCAGGGACTCGTGCCGAGAGGCTGCGGAGCCGACAGTTCAGATACAAGGACCTATGCAGCAAAGGCTCGGGATTATGGCTGGCACAGCGGATCACAGCAGCACCGATCAGACGGGACCAGTGGCCCGGCGACCTTCCGCCGGACGCCCCCGCGCATCCGCGGCCCGGCCCGAACGTGCCCTCGTCTCCATCGAAGTGGGTGGGGCCGCACAGCCGATCGCCCGGGAGCCGGACGAAATTGCGGCGGTCGCGCCGATCGCTCCCGATTTCGTTCCGCGCCTGCTCCAGACGCAAGCCGCCTACCGCCTGCTGATCACCAGCGGGATCTCGGGTCAGGACGCAGCAGGCTTGATCGGCTACGTCCTGGGCCTGCCCGCATGCGGCTCACGCTGGTCGCTGAGCCAGGTCAACCGACTGCTCTTCCTGCGCGATCTCTACTCCAACACCGCGTGGGGCGAAGCGGAACGCGAGCCCGCCTGAGATCCAGCGCCTGCCGGCGGGCGTCGCCGACCGGCTCGAACCGAATACTTGCGAGACCCCGGTTCTCCTCCTCCACCCCGGGTCTCGCGGCCAATGTCGAGGCGGCGTCCGGACCTCCCAGACACCGCCTCGACGATTCACGTCGAACTCGGGTGGCCGCATGGGGGGATCGCCGCGTCAGGGCATGGAAAGACGCCCGAAGGAACCTACTCGCTGCGTGAGCCTTGATGTCATCTCAGCCGCTAGCAGACGCTCAGCACCTCCGGACGTCNNCCGACTTGTCCACCTCGTGTCCACCAATGGGGACAACTCGGTTGCGGCTCGAGTCCGCCTAAGACGCGAACCGCACTGCCTGACGCGGGTCCATCGCTCCGGACGGAGTCGTCATCCAGCTCGCCGCGGCCAACGGGGTCACGACGGCGTTGGAGAGCATCCGCAAGGTTCGGGGCGCAACGCGGAAGACTGCCGATGTGGACCCCGCCGAAGCCCAGACCCACTGGTACTGGCACAGATCCTGGTCCATGAAGGTGCGAACATCGCGGCCGTGTCCGAACGGCGCGATCTCACCCTTGTCGTAGCCGGTAAGTTCCCGGGCCTCGCGGGCGGTGGCCTCGCGGATGGCGACCTCGCCCGAGACCGCGCCCAGCAGCGCCGGGTCGATCTCGTTGCGGGCGGAAACCAGGCAGACGATCGGGACGAGCCGACCCTCGGGGCGCGGGACAACGTAGACGTGGACTCCGACGATCTGGCCCTGGTCGGCGTCGACGGCGGTCGCGACGGCCTCGGCCGTGATCGCGGAAGCGGGCACGAACCGCATGTCGAGCGCAACTCCCTTTCGAGAGGCGGCCTCGACGACCCTCTGAATTCCCGGCTGAAGCGGATCGATCACGTTTAGAAATCTACCAGTGATGGGGTGTTGTTTCTTAATAAAGATATCGGGCAGCCTGCCACATGCAACAGTCGCAATAAGCGGTCCCTCAAGTGGATGACCACCAGTCGGCCCTGGCATCTTCCCTTACTTTGTATTCGTGGCAGCAGCCATTCCGGATGCATCGCCGAAGCATGAATTTTCGGGCGATCTGGCCGATTCCGGAGACTCGATCAGGTGGCGGCTACGGGCCGCGCACGCCCCAGGACCAGGCTCACGGCCAGGTACACGACCAGGGACACGGCCAGCGACGGCAGCGTTCCGCCAAGCCAGCCCACGTAGGCCGTTTCGGCGAGGTAGGTGGCGATGCCGCATCCCCACGACAGGACGGCGATCGGGTTGATCCCGCCGGGGTCGGCGCCGGTGCCGGCGACCGGATACAAGTCGGCCGGCGCGTATGAGCGCCGCCGCAGGATGAAGTAGTCGGCAAACAGAACGCCGAACAGCGGCGTGAATAGCGAGCCGACGAGATACAGGAAGCTCTGGAACCGGCCGAGATCGACGGTAAGTGCGATCGCGAGGCACAGCCCGCCGATCGCACTGACGAGGACGCGGGTCGATAGAGCCGGCAGGACGTTCTTGATCGAGATGGCGGCCGAATAGACGTCGGCAAACGCGTTGTCGGTCTCGTCTCCCAGAAGCAGCGCCAGGCCTGCCGTCCCGAAGGCGACGGTCATGATCGAGCCGATCAGGCCCGTGGTGGGCAGAACCAGGATCAACATGACGCCGAGCGTGTAGAAGAGAACGTTCGAGACCGCGAAGCCCGACACGGTTCCCCAGAACGACGAGCGGGAGCTCCTGGCGAAACGGTTGAAGTCGGCCACCAGCGGCAGCCAGCTGATCGGCATTGCCACCACCAGATCGACCGCCTGGGCGAACGTCATGCTGCCGTCGCCATGCCGGCCGGCCAGCGCCGCGAAATCGGCGTGCGTCACCACGTAGACCGCCATCCACGAGGCGGTCACCAGAACGATCCATATGCCGGCCCTCTCGAGCCACTGCCGGACTAAGACCAGCGGGCCCCCGAGCGCCAGCGCGATCGTGACCAGACCCCAGACGACGGCCCAGAGCGGATAGCTCGACACTCCCAGGACGGACTGGCTCAGGCGGGACGAAGCCTGGGCCATGATCACGATCTCGAACGCGCCCCAGCCGACGAGCTGGACGACGTTGATGAGGCTCGGCAGATAGCTGCCACGCAAACCGAAGCTCGGCCGCAGGCTGACCATCGACGGCACGCCGTTGTCGCTGCCGACCACGCCGGCCAATCCCAGCATCGTTGCTCCGACCACCGTGCCGGCGAGGATGGCCAGCAGCGCTTCCCCGATCCCGAGGCCAGGGACGAGGGCGGAGCCGGCGAGCAGCACCAGCAGGCCGACGCCGAAGTCCGCCCACAGAACGAAATGGTCGAGGAAGCCGAGCACCCGGTATCTGTCCGGCACCTGCTCGATGCCGATCGTGGCCGCGGCTAGATCGCTGCGTGGTGCTCCAAGCGGCTGAACGTCCGCGGCCATTGTTCCTCCTGTGCTCGGGATGCCGTGCCGGCCGGTCAGAACGCCGCGTAGCCGGCCTGGACCGGCTCGACGACCCGTCCATCCTCGATCAGCTCCACGCGTCCGCCCGGATGAGGGCCGGTCACGCGGCCGACGATCGTGGGGCGCGCATCTTCGGGGAGTGCCGCGGCGATCTCCGCCGCGCGCGCTTCCGGCGCGGTGAACAGCAGCTGGTAATCCTCGCCTCCGGAGACGGCCAACCGCCGCGCGACTACCTCCCCGAGAATCGCCACTGCGGCGGGCTCGAGAGGCAGCAGGCCCACGTCCAGGGTTATCGCCACGCCGCCGGCCCGCGCCAGATGCCAGGCCTCGCTGGCCACGCCGTCGCTGACGTCGATCGCGCAGCGCACACCCAACTCCGCCAGTTTCCGGCCCGCTGCCAGCATCGGCACGGGCCGGTGATGCGCGGCGAGCAGCGGTCCCGCCTCGGGTCGAGCCAGACGCTGTGGGTCACCCTCGAGCAGCAGCGCCAGCCCCGCTGCCGATGCTCCGACCCGCCCGGTCAGCATCAGGATGTCGCCCGGAGCGGCTCCGTCGCGCCGCAACAGCCGGCCCGGATCCGCCTCTCCGACCAGCGCCACGTTCACCACGAGCGGCCCCGACGTGCGGACCGTGTCGCCGCCGACAACACGCGTCCCCGTTAACCGCGCCAGCTCGCCGATGCCCTCGTACATCGCCTCGACCAGCGCCGCCTGACCGGGCAGCAGAGCCACCGAGACGAGCGCCCTGCCGGGCGCCGCGCCCATGGCCGCAAGGTCGGATAGGTTGACCGCCAACGCCTTCCAGCCCAGGTCGCGTGGCGATGTCCAGTCAAGACGGAAGTGGATGCCCTCGACCAGCATGTCGGTGGTGGCGACGACGAGTGAACCCGGCGTGGGCGCCCAGGCCGCCGCGTCGTCGCCGATCCCGAGCCCGTCGGCGGCGGGGTCGAGGTGGCGTTGCAATGCGGCGATCAACTCGAACTCGCCCATGCCGCTCACGCCGCACCTCGACTCAGCCGCATCGCCTCGAGCAACTCCGCGGCGGCGCGGCCCGGGTCGGCGGCCGCGCTGATGGCGGCAATCACGGCCACGGTGTCGGCACCGGCGCGAGCCGCCAACGCGGCGTTGCCGGCGTTGATCCCGCCGATCGCCACGACCGGGGCTCGGCCGAGTTCCGCCGACCGTGTAGCCCACGCGTCGGAGGCCCTGCGGGCCGCTTCCAGCAGCGCCAGACCGGTGAGTTTCGCGTCCGCCTTTGAGTCCGTGCGGAAGATGGCGCCGACGCCCAGGCAGTCGGCCTCGGCCGCATCGGGCGCCGCCAGCTGGCCGGCGTCGGTGATCGACAGCCCGACTATCTGGGAGTCACCCAGAAGCAGACGCGCGGTCGCCACGGGCAGATCGTTCTGGCCCAGATGAACACCGTCGGCGCCGGCCGCAAGGGCGATGTCGATCCGGTCGTCGACGATCAGCAACGCGCCGTACCGGCGTGTCAGCTCCCGAACCGCGATCGCGATCTCCAAAGCCCGCCTCGCCGAGCCGTCCTTCTCGCGAACCTGAACGGCACGCACTCCGGCCTCGAGGGCAGCCGCGACGATCTCCTCGGATCGGCGACCGGCGCTGAGCGACTCCTCGGTGACGAGGTAGACGCCGGCCTCACGCAGCCCGGCTCGCAGCTCGGCGCGGGTCATGCCGGCTGTGACTCTCGCATGGACGCACGCGTCCGGGACAGGATCGTGGCTTCGTCCAGCGCCGCAACGGCGTCGATCAGCTGAGCCCGGAACGTGCCTGGGCCGGCGCTGCGTTCCGCGGCCATCTCGCCGGCGATGCCGAAGGCGATCGTCGCCTCCGCGGCCGCAAGGAACGGGTCCGGCTCAACGGCCAGGAACGCCCCGACAATGGCGGTGGCCATGCATCCGGACCCGGTGATCCGGCTCATCAGCGGATGCCCGTTGCGTATCTCGGCGGCCCGAGTGGCGTCGGCCACCTGGTCCACCGCGCCACTCACCACGGCTACACCGCCGAAACGGGCAGCCGCGAGCCGTGCGGCCATGGCGGGATCTCCCGACGAAACGGAATCGACGCCCCGGATCCGGGCCTCCATGCCGGCGATCGTGGCCAGCTCGGCGGCGTTGCCGCGGACGACGGCCACGCGAACGGCGGAACGTATCCGCTCCACGGTCGTAGTGCGAAGCCTCGTGGCGCCGACGCCGACCGGGTCGAGGACGACGGGCACGCCGCGCGAGTTGGCTTCCTCACCTGCAGCCAGCATGGCCTCGATCCACGACTCCTCGAGCGTCCCGATGTTGAGAACCAGGGCGCCGGCATACGCGACCATCTCGCGAACTTCCTCGACGGCGTGGGCCATCACCGGCGAGGCCCCGAGGGCCAGGAGCACGTTGGCGGTGTCGTTCATCACCACGTAGTTGGTGATGTTGTGGATCAGCGGCGTGCGCCGGCGGATCTCGGCCAGCGACCTGGCTGTGAGCTCGGCCAGCTGGGGTTCAGGCATGGGACGACCTCCAGAGATGGTTCACCGGCCCATGGCCGGAGCCGAGCGGTTCGGCATTTTCGATGGCGCCCTGAAGAAACGCCCGAGCCTCGCGCGCGGCCGCCAGCGGCTCCAGACCGCGAGCCAGGGAAGCGGCGATGGCCGCCGAGAAGGTGCAGCCGGTGCCGTGGGTGTGCGGTGTCGCCACGCGCCGGCCGGACAGGATCTCGAATGAATGCCCGTCGTAGACGAGATCGTCTGAATTGTCTCCGTCGAGATGGCCGCCCTTGACGATGACCATCGCCGGCCCGAGGTCGTGGATGCGGCGCGCGGCCTCGCGGGCCGACTCGGCGTCGGTGACTTCGATCCCGGACAGGACCGCCGCCTCCGGGGCGTTTGGAGTGACGACCATCGCCAGCGGCAGGATCGACTCACGCAGCGCCCGCACGGCGTCCTGGCGGAGCAGCGCGTCGCCGCTCTTGGCGACCATTACCGGATCGACTACCAGCGAGGCCACGGAATGGGCCCTCAGCCGGTCGGCCACGACTTCGACGATCGCGGCACTCGAGAGCATCCCGGTCTTGATCGCGTCCGCACCGATGTCCTCGAGGACCGCGTCGATCTGGGCGGCTACGATCTCAGGCGGGATCTCGTGGATCGCGCGCACGCCGACGGTGTTCTGGGCCGTGACCGCAGTTATTACCGAAGCCCCGTAGACCCCGAAGGCGCTGAACGTCTTCAGATCGGCCTGGATCCCCGCACCGCCGCCGGAGTCGGAGCCGGCGATCGTGAGAGCGCGAGGGCGCCGCAGATCCTGCCCGGATGGTTCGACACGGTTCAAGTTCGATCAAGCCCGTTCATCTTCGACCTCTGAAGACAGACACCGCCGCGTTCCGCGTGGGGAGGGCGGCGAGGGACTGATCGTGCCTGCTTCCTTCGCTGGTATTGCCCAGATCAGGTACGGCGGGTCTGCGGCCGGAGCCGCACTCTCAGCGCTTGTGGCGCTCCCCGGAGGCGTATTAGGTTGTTCTCATCCTAACATCAGGCGCAGATCGGGGCCTCCCGCCGCCCGGCACGTCCCTGCGGATTGCCCGATCCACGGGGCGGGCGCGACGCCTCCCGCCGCGGGCCCGGCGACGGACCACTGCTAGTCTGGACCCATGAGCGACCAGCCGAAGGTGGGCGAGCTCGCCCCCGAATTCGAGCTCCGCGACGACCTTGGCCAGGCTCATCGCCTGTCCAATCGCCGAGGCCATTTCACCGTCGTCTACTTCTACCCGGCCGACGACACGCCGGGCTGCACCAAAGAGGCCTGCTCGTTCCGCGACAACGATGCCGCGTTCAAGGCAGCCGACACAGAGGTCTGGGGCCTCAGCCCGCAAGGCCCCGAAAGCAAGGCCGCATTCCGGTCCAAGTACGGCCTGCCGTTCACGCTCCTGGCCGACGAGGACCATGCCGTGGCCGACACCTACGGCGCCTGGGGCGAGAAGCAGAACTACGGCAAGACCTACATGGGTGTGCTCCGGAAGAGCTTCCTAGTGGGGCCCGACGGCCGAATCGCGACCATCTGGCCCAGTGTGAAGCCGGCGGACCACGCCACCGAAGTCCTGGCCGCGCTGCGGGAAGCCCAGGCCGCGAAGGCCTGACTCGGCCTCGGGTCCGCCGGGCGCCACTCCGGCGGCCAGCGTGTAGAGTCCGGGGCATGAAGAGAGGCTTCGCCCGTGGGGGGAGACGAGCGAAGCCTCGGGCGGCATGATAACTCGATTGGGCGGGGCGCGAACCCGCCGTTCCAAGCGTGGAGCGAGCGAAACTCGCGCCGGCGGTGCCATCCGACAACGGCAAATCTCAGGGAGGCAGCCTCGCATATGACAGGCGACAGACCGGCGGCGCACACCTGGCGACCGGACCGGTTCATGGTCATCGTCGGCCACCCAGACGACGCTGACTTCGGACCGGCGGCCACGGCGGCCGCCTGGATCGACGCCGGCTCGAAGGGCTGGCTGGTCTGCTGCACTTCCGGGGATGCCGGCAGCGAGGACCCCAACCTCGACCCGCTGGATCTGGCGCGAGCCCGCGAGGAGGAACAGCGCCGGGCGGCAGATGTCGTCGGCTACGCCGGCGTCACGTTCCTGCACCAGCCCGACGGCGCGCTGGCCAACAATCTGGCCCTGCGAGAGATGCTCGTCAAAGAGATCCGGACCTTCAAGCCCGACGCCGTGCTCTGCGGCGACCCTGAGGTCGTGATCCACAACGGCGGTGGCATCAACCACACCGACCATCGGGCCGCGGCCATGGCCGCCGTCGACGCCGTCTATCCGGCCGCGCGGAACCCGATGGCATTTCCGTGGCTCGCGCGAGGTGGCCTGGCCATCCACAAAGTCCGGCGGCTGTACCTGATGTGGTCGAACCAGCCCGACGCCTGGATCGACGTCTCCGCAACCGTCGACCGCAAGATCGACGCGCTGCGGGCCCACGCCAGCCAGATCCACGATCCGGAGGGCGTCTTCACCCGCATCCGCGGCCGGCTAGCCGAAGGCGGCGGGCAGATCGGGTCCGCGGCCGCGGAGGCATATCGCGTCGTCGTACTGGAACAGGATCCGACCGAGGAAGCGCAGCCCTAGCCGGGCCGCTTGGCCGCTGCCAGCGCCGCTAGAGCTGGGTCTCGAACAGTAGCGGCCGGACCCGATCCCAGTCGTTCCACAGATCGGCCAGCGGCTCCGCTCTGCGGCCCAGCAACCTCACCAGCTCGCCCAGAGTCAAGGCCGGCGCACCGGCCGCGATGAAGGCGTCGCCCGATGACACGACGCCGCCGAAGAGGGCGGCGGCGTCTTCCGGCTTGGGCCAGTAGCGGACCCTCGCCGGCAGCAGCCCGGCGGCCCCAACCGCCAGGGCAAGGTCGCGCTGGCTCGGGATTCGGCCTCCGACGAACGACTCAAAGCCATCGAACCGGAACCCGAGCGCGGCCAGGCCCCGGGCGACCTCGCGTGCTTCGGCGGCGCTGAACTGGCTCCAGAACGGACTGCCGCCCTCGAAGTCCAGGAAAGCGTCATCTATGGCTGCCGCCGTCACCGCGTCGACGAAGTTGGAGAGAAGCAACTGCCAGCAGCTCCTCATGGCTACGTCGCCTTCGGCCAGGCGGTCGACAAGCGCGCCGAATGTCCGGCTCTCGCGGCGCATGAGGCGGACGGCGACCTGGGGCTCCGGCGAGCGGATGTCGATCACGAGCCAGTCGGTCGACTGCCGGCTCTCGTCCTTGGGCAGTTCCGCCGGGGGCACCGACAGGAATGGGTTGAGCGCTGCCGGCCCGGGAGACGAAGACGCGGCCCCGGCGGCAATCGCGGCGGCGTCTTCGGGCTGCTCGGCCGACGGCTCGTCGACCGATTCGTCGACACTTCCAGTTTCAGAGGCTGGTCTCGCCGCGAGCGCCGCCCTCGCCGCCTCGCAGACAGCCATCGCCTCGACGGCCATGGCCTCGCTCGACTCGGCGGTGCTGGATAGCTCCGTCAGGTCGGCCAGCAGGGCCTGGGCTGCTTCGCGCTCGCGCTGGGCGGCCGCCTGGGCCAGCCGGAATTGGGCGTTGATCTGGTTGATCGCCTGGAGCCAGTCGTTTGCGGCAGCTTCCACATGGCCACGGTCTCGGGCGGCCGCGACCGTGGCCCGGAACGCCCGATGGGCGTCGTCCTTGGCGGAGTGAGTGGCGGCCGGATCCACGGCAGATTCGGCCGTGGCGATGGCTTCGAGACGCCCGGCGTAGAGGCGCCGGGTCTCCAGAGCACGCAGGGCGGCGGCGTCGGCTTCCTTGCGAGCCATCTCGGCGAAGCCGCACCTGAGTTCGACCCGCCGCCGACGACCGCCGGCCGGCTCCGGAGCAACGTCCTTGGTATCGGACGTTTCTTCCTGGTGTCCAGACTCGCCCGGATCGGCGCTCAATGGAGGGCCTCCCGATCATGCGGGCCGATCAAACGATCGTCACACCTTGGTCTCTGTGGCGGCCCGCCGACCGCGATTAGTGCGCCGCTCAGGTGTGAGCAACCCGACGAGGAATCCGTCGCCGTGCTTGCGCACTGCGATCTCGACGTTTGCCTCGCCGGCGACGCGAAGCAGGCGCTGCCGGATGGTGATCGGCTTCTCGGTTGGATCGAGTCTGACTTCGAAAACCTGCTCGGGTCCTTTGAGTTGCCCGATCAGTTTCTTGAACTGACGCTGCTGCTGGTCGCGTTCACGTGCGGCAGGACTCAGCTCACGCGACCGCGTACTTCCTCTGTCCATCAACGCCGGGTCGGCCTTCCGAACTGTGACCATCTTGCGCCTCACCTCCGAGCCCAAGGCGGGAATTAGTGGATCGATCGACCTATGGGCGATAGCGTGATCGACTATACGCTCTTGGCGTCGTATGACCAGATATTTCTCATTCTGATTCAGTGCTTTCGGCAGTCGATGTGTGGGCCGGTGGCGACATCCGGGCCGCCGATGCAGCGGTCGATCGAGGCCGCCCCTTCCGCCGGTCGGCAAGCGCGAGCGACCTTGCGGGCTCTTCCCCGGTCGGTCGGGCCGCGGCTTCGGCGCTGCCGCAACGACCCACTTGAGGCCGCGGTTGCGCGGTACGATCCACAACCCGTTCGGGTGGGTTGCGCCCGCCTCTCATGGCCCTGCTCCGCGACATGCACGGCTCCGCCCGGCTAGACTGCGTTGGCGTCCAAACCGACCGGACACCTGGCGCCCGAAAAGACGCTGGGTGACGTTGCTGGACGCTCTCGCCCTGAACGGGGCTGATCTATGCGCGTACAGCAGGTGATAGAGCTATGAAAGTTGGCGTCGCCAGAGAGACCACGCCGGGAGAGCGCCGGGTGGCGCTGGTTCCCGAGGCGGTCCAGAAGCTGCGAGCCGCCGATTTGAGCGTGCTCGTTGAGCGCGGCGCCGGCGCCGAGGCGTCCTTCCCGGACCTCGACTATGCCGAGGCCGGGGCCAAGATCGTGACTGCGGGGACCCTCTATACGCAGTCCGACGTGATCCTCCGCATCCACCGGCCCACGCCGGCCGAGATGAAACTGCTCCACGCGGACCAGGTCATCATCGGCATGCTCGCGCCGTTGCTCGATCCTCAGGCCATGGCCGATCTGGCCGAACTCGGAGTGACCGCGATCAGCCTCGACGCCATACCTCGAACGCTCAGCCGGGCCCAGAGCATGGACGCACTGTCGTCGCAGGCCAACGTCGCCGGCTACAAAGCGGTCCTCGTAGCCGCGGATGCCTTCGGGCGTTACTTCCCGCTGCTCACGACACCGGCCGGCACGGCGAAACCCGCCAACGTCCTGGTGCTGGGCATCGGCGTAGCAGGGCTCCAGGCCATCGCCACCGCTCGCCGCCTCGGTGCCCAGGTCAAGGCCTACGACGTCCGGTCCGAAACGCGGGAACAGGCCGAGTCGCTCGGCGCCCAGTTCATCACCCTGCGATCGGCCATCGACGGCGCGGGCCAGGGCGGCTACGCCCGTGCCCTGACGGCGGACGAACAAGCCGCCCAGCAGGACGAGCTCAACGACATAATCGCGTCGCACGACGTCGTCATCACGACGGCCCAGGTCCCTGGCCGGCGACCTCCGCTCCTCGTAACCGCCGGCGCCGTCGAAGGCATGAAGGCAGGTTCGATAATCGTCGACATGGCGGCCAGCGACCTCGGCGGCAACTGCGAGCTCTCACGGCCGGGCAAGGTGACGGTGACCGACAACGGTGTCGCCATCCACGCTCCGCTCAACCTGCCGGCTTCGATGCCGACCGGGGCCAGTTCGTTCTACTCGCGCAACATATCCAGCCTGCTGCTCAACTTCGTCACTCTCGGCGAGGTGCGACTCGATTTCGAGGATGAGGTCACGGCCGCAACGGTGATCACCCATGGGGGCGCGGTGGTTCAAGAAGCCACCAGGAAGCTCCTGCAGCCGAAAGCACGAGGAGGCGCCAAGGCATGAACGTCGGCACGCTGCTCGACTATCTGACCGTCTTCGTCCTGGCGATCCTGCTCGGCTTCGAAGTGATCAGCAAGGTCCCGGCCACTCTGCACACGCCGCTGATGTCGGGCACGAACTCAATCCACGGCATCGTCCTTGTCGGCGCAATCAGTCTCGCCGCCACGGCCGACAACCCTCTGGCCGCAGTGCTTGCATTCGTGGCGATGGCTTTCGCCGGGGCAAACGTCGTGGGCGGCTATTGGGTCACGGACCGCATGTTGCAGATGTTCAAACGACGCCCGACGCCCACCGCAGACAGGGCCGCGAAGTGACGAGGGGATCTCGATGAACGCCACCAACGTCGGTTATCTGGTACAGCTCTCGTTCATCATCGGAGCCGCCCTGTTCGTCATGGGTCTGCACTTGATGAACTCGCCGGCCACCGCCCGATACGGCAACCGCCTTTCCGCCACCGGAATGATCATCGCCGTTTGTGCCGAACTGATCTTCGTCGCCCAGGGCGGAATCGGCATATACAACTGGCTGATCATCATCGGCGGCCTGGCAGTCGGCGGGGGGCTCGGCTTGAGAATGGCTCGTACCATCGCCATGACATCCATGCCGCAGCTGGTGTCCCTCTTCAATGCCGTGGGCGGCGGCGCCGCGGCGCTACTGGCTCTCAACGACTTCATCGCCGCCGACGGCCATCGCGTGCTGGCCGGCGGTGCTCCCGGCCTGGACGGCTGGCGGACTCTCTTCATCCTCGCCGACGTCATCGTCGGTTCGGTGACCTTCACGGGCTCGCTGGTCGCCTCGGCCAAGTTGATGGGCATGATCAGGGGCCAGCCGATCAAGCTGCCCGGCGGGCGGCTCTTCTCCTGGTTCACCGTCGTGTGCGGCCTGAGCGTCTCGATCGTGCTGATCCTGGCGGGCATGGGCGTCGCGACATACGACGTCGACATCCTGTACGTGCTGCTGGTCGTCGCCCTGGCGTGCGCCTTGGTCTTCGGCCTGCTGATGGTTCTGCCGATTGGCGGAGCCGACATGCCGGTCGTGATCTCGCTCCTCAACGCGTTCACCGGCACGGCCGTGGCGATGGCCGGCTTCGTCGTCGGCAACGTGATGCTCGTCGTCGCGGGCGCCCTGGTCGGCGCCTCGGGCGCCATCCTGACTCGTCTCATGGCCAACGCCATGAACAGGTCGATCGGCAACATCCTGGTCGGCGGCTTCGGTGGCGCCGAAGGCACGCAGGCCGCGCTTAGCGGTGGCGAGGGCTCGGTTCGGGAGATCTCCGTCGACGACGCCGCGATTCAGCTGGCCTATGCCAGCAAGGTCATCATCGTCCCCGGCTACGGCCTCGCCGTGGCTCAGGCGCAGCACGGCGTCCGTGAACTGGCCGACCTTCTCGAGGCCCGCGGCATCGAAGTCTCGTATGCGATCCACCCCGTAGCCGGCCGCATGCCCGGCCATATGAACGTGCTGCTGGCCGAAGCNNCCGGCATCGACAACCCGCTCTACCTGAACCCCAAGACCGGGATGTTCTTCGCAGACGCCAAGAAGGGCCTGGCCGAGCTGATCGCCGCGGTCAAGGGACTCTAGCGCCCGGATGGCGCCCACAGCATTGATGCAGCTGGCGGAGAGATCGGCGAATTAGCCCGATGGGTCGGGAGTGGCCCCATTGCCGACCCCAACCGGTACTCCCGTATCACTTACAGGACCCCCGGTACAGAAGGGCGATTGCGCAATTGCGGGGCAGGGCCTAGGGTTGCACCGCTGCACGCGGTCTGCGCGGGGCAAGGTCAGTTCAACAAGGAGTCGACGGTGTTCATCGTGATTCTTCTGGATATCCTGGGCAAGCGCTGGTATTAGACCGGATCGAATAACAAGAAACCCGGACTTTCTGGTCCGGGTTTCTTCGCATCTGGAGACCTCGGGCCAGTATCCCTACCGGCCTTCCGTGATGTTGAGCCGGATCGCCGCAGCGGCAGCCTCGACGCGGCCCGAGACCCCCAGTTTCGTCAGGATGTTGCTGACGTG
>PMXR01000110.1:8436-8587 GCA_003171035.1 Chloroflexota bacterium | reverse complement strand
GCTGCCTCGACGGCGGCACGAAGCGTGACAGTCTCCAGCGCGAGACCGAGGCCGACAGCCTCCGCCGCGGCGAACCGTTCATCGGGGGCCGTGCCGTCCTCGAACCGGGTCAGCGCCTCGTAGCCGACCACCCGATCGCGCTTGAGATCCA
>PMXR01000110.1:0-8412 GCA_003171035.1 Chloroflexota bacterium | reverse complement strand
GACCCCCGCGAGGCCGGCGAACTCGACGAGGGCGGGCATGCTCTCGGCCAGCCCGGCCGCGGCCGATGCCTCGGCGGACCCGACCGCGAGCAGGCCGATCAGCGTGCCTGCGTGGTGGATCGGCGCGTAGGCGTGGGCGCGCACGCCGGAATCGTTGAGCGTCTTGTTGTACGGGTGCCACGGGCGATGGACCCAGGCCTCGATCCAGGCGCCCTGCGCGGCTCGCTCATGGAGGTATCGGCTGCGCTGGTACGGAATGGGCCGGAGCTCCGGCGATCCACCGTTTGCGAGCGCCATGCCCATCGGCAAGCCGCGGTCGTCGTGGGCGAATCGCATGATCGCGGCGCTCACCACACCCGACAGGCTCGCGACTTGACGGCAGATCATCTGGGCGGTGGCTTCGGACGTGGCCGAGGCGGGGAGCTTCTTGAGCGTGTCGGCGATCAGTGCCCGCTCACAGGCATCGCGCGCAGCCACCGTCGCGAGGGCACGTTCATGGGTGATGTCGATCCCGATGCCCCCAAGTTGCACGCCCTGGAGGGTGTGGATCGGGAACTTCGTAACCAGGAACGGGACGTGCGTCTCACCGATCGGCATGAGCTCGGTGGTCTGGATCGGAGCATCGGCCGCCAGGGCCGCCGCATCACTCGCGTGGAAGAGTGCGGCGATGTCGGCTGGCCAGATGTCGGCGTGAGTCTTGCCGAACCAGTCGGAGCCGAAGTAGTCACCGAACCGCTCGAGGAGTTGCCNNCGGCGAGGCGGCCTCGCGTCGAGCGCGATCATGGCTGCGTCGAGCACACGGCGGGACAGCACAGATCCCTGAGCGACGCTCTCCTCACGCGGATCCGCCGCCTCCGTCTCGCTCGGCTCGACTGCTTTGACCACTGAGCGACACTACACTGCCCTGAGGCGACCGCGCGCCCATCCGAAAGTCCTATCGGGCCGAGGCGGACGACGCCGCTCGCGCCGGGCGCGGGACGATCTGCGCAGGGTTGGTGGATCGATCGGGAGCACCTCCAGAGCAGGGTCGTCGGCCCTACCTGGCGTGCATGGCAAGGAACTCCCAGATCAACCTCGTCGCGTCGAAGGTACGGCTCGTCCGCCCGAAGAGAAAGGCGGGCAGCGTG
Source organism: Chloroflexota bacterium (assembly GCA_003171035.1). Classification (GTDB taxonomy): domain Bacteria; phylum Chloroflexota; class Limnocylindria; order Limnocylindrales; family CSP1-4; genus Fen-1039. Next base: position 7,285 of record PMXR01000110.1, on the reverse strand, counting down.
AGTTGGCTGCCGGGCCAGGTGTGGCCCCCACCGTCGACCCGGTAGAAGGAGACGTCCGACGCCGGGGACGGGCCATGCCAGGTTCGGATTGTCGTATCGGGCGGCAGCGCGCTGACGAGCGGGCCGTCGAGCGCGCCGTTGGCGGCCACCCAGAACTGGGCCCAGGCATCGATACCGACGCTGCCGACGTAGGAGCGCCTGAGCAGCACGCGGCCACGCAGACTGCGGCGGACTCCGCCTTCGTATGGAGCGAACGGATCGGCGGTGCCGTGGATGTTGAGGATCGGCACCGGGCGACTCGGACGGTAACCGGCGGCCCTGCCCACCGCGGCCGTGCCGGCCACCTGGGCGATGGCCGCGATACGCTCGGCCAGCTCGCAAGCGAGACGGCCCGCCATCGTGGCGCCATTGGACATCCCNNCCGACATCGTCCGGACCTTTTCCCGCCTCCCAGGACGGATTGCGGCCGTCGTTCCAGACCTCACCGACGGCATTCGGCAGTGCGAGCGCGAAGCGCGCCTCATTGGCAAGCGAGCCGAAGTCGGTCAACCGATCGAATTGCGCCGCATCGATGCCGCGACCGTGGATCTCCAGCACCAGTGGCATGCGATCCGCGTCCGTCGTTGGCGGTGCCTGGAGCAGGTACGGCCGGTCTAGCCCGTTGTGGACGAGCGGAGTGGTGTGACGACCGGCCGATTCCGTCATCGCGCTCGTGTCTCCGTCCAGTGTCCGTGGCTCTGCCGACGTTAACCTACCCGGTCACCCGCGGATTGGCGTCAGCGTGCGGGCCCGACACGATGATCCTGTGGTCGGGACGAGAGGACGCGCACCTATCGTCAGCCCTACTGGCGCGCGACGGGCCTCATCGGGAAGACGCCGACGATGGCGGGGCTGGTGGGGTCGAGCAGCAGTTCACAGCCGACTTCGCCGGCCTTGACGAGTTCGCCGAGGAAGCCGGCTTCGCGCTCGGGCAGGCCGACAAAGAGGATCGTCTGGCCGGTCGACATCGGGCTGACTTCGTCCTCGATCCCCTCGATCAGGAAGCGGCGGCGCAGCTCGTGGACGGGCACGTAAGGGCGGCTCTTGATGAAGCGGCGCATCTGGGCCAGCGTGCACGACGCCTTCTGACCCTGGACCGGTCCGTCGGCGTCGGGCTCGCCTTCGACGCGCGGCTTCGGCTGGCGGCGTGGAGCCGGGGCCGGGCCGGCCGGGCGGCCGGCGGCTACCGGAACTACAGACGGCGCGTGCTGTCTCGGCGGCGCCGCGAGCTCGACGTCGAAGACTTCGGCGTCTTCAGTGAACCCACCGGCAGCCACGCCGGGGGCCGCGGCGACAGTCTCGCCGCCGTTGCCGCGTCCGCGACCGCGCCGCCTGGGGCTCATCTCGGGCCGATCAGCGTCGCGCCGCGGCCAGTTCGACGGCCTCGGAAGGAGCGACGCCGGCCAGCACCTTCTCGGCGTAGCGCCCGGCAAAGGTGCTCGCGGCCTGTTCGGCCACGATCTGCTTGATCGAGTCGCGATCCAGGCCGTAGCCGTACTTGATGGCCGCGATGTTGTCGTCGATGTACTTCTTCGGCAGCGCGGCGGTCAGGTGTTCGTCGGTGAAGTCCACGTCACAGACGCACAGCAGCCGGCCGAGGGCGATCATGTTGCCGAAGAGATCGCGCCCGAACTTCTCGACGCCGAGCTGCAGGAACGGGATTTCCTCGCCCGTCTCGCCGGGCTTGGTCAGGCCGAGGTCCGCGATTACGTAGTCCGTGCTGAGGTGTACCGGCCCACGGTCAGCCAGGCGCAGGACGACGTCCGCGCGCTCGACGACGAAGTTGTCGATCGGCGCGCGGTCGTAGCGCAGGAACGCCTCGCTCATGCCGCCCCGGACCGAGGAGTCGTAGTCGAAGAGCAGCGTCACCTCGTAGCCCATGACCGTCAGCAAGCTCGCCATCGTGTTGCCGATGACGCGAACGCCCTGCCCACCGACCCCGTCGATCACGATCGATTTACCCGACATACCAGTTCTCCTCGCCTGCCCGGGTTACTCGCCCGACCCGTTGCCGTTCTTCGCCGACGCACCAACCGGGAGTGGCTCCCCCTTCACAATCCCGAGCTGGTGCCGCTCGAGGTGCTTCGAACCGGGAGGCGCCGCCTTGTACTCGGTGCGGTAGTTCTGGAGCATGTCGTTCGCGCTGGCAAAACCGATGCGCCGGCCGTTGTTTTCGATGCACTGGCTGGCGACGTCAACGAAGGCGAAGCCGGGCCACTGAATTGCTTCCTTGATCGCCTTCTTCATCGGCCCCTGGTGGTAGACCGTGGTCTTGGCGTAGAAGGAGTTGGGGTTCGAAGCGACGATACCCTGCAGGTTGACCGGCGAGTAGGTCGTGCCCGCGGGCGACGAGATGGTGGTCGTGCCCTTCGGAGTCGTGGGTCCGGCCTGGCCACCGGTCAAACCGTAGATCTCGTTGTTGTTGCAGATCACCGTGATGTTCGAGTTGCGGCGGATCGAGTGGAGCAGGTGATTGCCCCCGATCGAAGCCGTATCGCCATCGCCCGACACGACGATCACGTTCAGCTCGGGCCGGACCATCTTGATGGCCTCGGCGACCGGAAGCGTCCGGCCGTGGAGCGTGTACACGGACTCAAAGTTCATGTACGCCCCCATTCGACCGGTGCAGCCGATACCGGTGATCAAGACGGTGTTGGTCTTGTCGAGGCCGAGGTCGTCCATGACGCTGGCCAGCTGCTGCATGATCAGGCCGATGCCACAGCCCGGGCACCAGATTGTCGGGAAGAGGTCGGTCTTCAGCTTGTCCTTGACTGCCATTACATGAACCTCAGCGGGGACGCGGGTCAGCCGACTTTGACGGGCGACGTCTTGTCGACCGCGAAGCCTGCGGGAAGCATGCCGATGTGGTCGAGCCCCAGGGTGATGGCCTCGATGCTCATGCGACCACCCAGCAGCGGCACGCGTTCGACACGGCGCAGGAGCATCCGCTCCACGACGTTGGCGTACTGCCCGTCGCTGCCTTCGATGACGATGATCTTCTTGTAGCGCGGCGCGATCTCGGCCAGCTCCTTGTCCAGAGTCGGCCAGATGCGGATCGGGCGGAACAGCGCGAAGTACGGGGCCAGCGGCCTGGCGACCCGCGGCGTGATGCCGAAGGCGATCACGAGCGTTTCGGCGTCCTTGTTCCAGCCGTGCTCGTAGAACGCGTACTTCTCGGCAACTGCCTGGCGCTGATCCCGCGACTCGTAGTACTGGCGGATGAATTCGTCGCTGTCGGCCGTGGCCGGTTCGCCGTCGGGATACGTGGCCACACCGGAGAAGAGCCGCGTGCTGCCCTTGGCGAGTGGCTCGAGAGTTCGCGCTACGACCGGCACGTCGATCTCGTCCAGATCGGCCACCTCGTTGAGATGCCCGAGGAACGCGTCCGACAACAGGATTACAGGGCTCCGGCTTTCCTCGGCCGCGTTGAACGCATGGATCGTGTACTCGTAGCACTCGGCGACAGTCGAGGGATAGAACACGATGCTGGTGTAGTCGCCCGTGGAACCGTAGCGGGTCTGGTTGAGGTCGCCCTGGCCCGGCATCGTCGGCATGCCGGTTCCCGGACCGACGCGCATGACGTTGACGATCACGCACGGGATGCCGACCTTGTGGCCGTAGCCGACGGCTTCCTGCATCAGGCTGAAGCCCGGTCCCGAGGTGGCGGTGAATGACTTGGCCCCGGCCAGACTGCCGCCCAGGATCGCGTTGACACTGGCGATCTCATCCTCTTCCTGGAGGAACCGGAACTCGGGGTGGCTGGCGGCGTGGACGGACGCCTGCGCGAGGATCTCGGACGAGGGGCTGATGGGGTAGCCGGCGAAGAAAGTGGCCCCTGCCTTGACGGCGCCCTTGAAGACGGCCTCGTTTCCCTGGACGAGTTTCTTGGTCATCGGTCTGGCCTCTCGCTCAGGCTTCGTTGTCGCGGTCGACGCCCGGAGTGCTCTCCGTGTCGGTCATGCCGCGATGTGGGTCGGTGCCGGCGACGGCCGGGCCCCGGGCTGCCTCGGGGACGTGCGGCGCCGCCACATTCTTGGCGGACACGGCCTCCTGGGCCTGGGTCGCCCGCGGCAGCTTGCCGGCGTCATCGCGCTTGGGCAGAACCTCGATGGCGAGGTCCGGGCAGTAGCGCTCGCACAGGCCGCAGCGGATGCAGTCGGTGGCCTCGATGATGGCGTCGTGGGTCAGCAGCAGGCTGTCCTTGGGGCAGATCTCGACGCAGATGTTGCAGCGCTTGCACCACTCGTCGACCCAGCGGATGTTGACGAAGTCGACGATCGTGGGTTCGAGATGGACTCGTTTTTCGGCGGTATATACGGTAGTAATGGCCGGATCTCCAGCTGTCAACGGAGGCGCGGTAAACCGTAGGCCCGGTAAGTCTACGGAATCACGACTCTCGGTGCTGATACTTCCGCCCTGCGGCCCGTCCGACGGGCCAAACCTACCCGGTCTACTGGACGCGCAGGACCGTCTTGCCCAGCGACCAGTGGCGCTCGAGCTGGTAGAACTCGCGCTCCGGCGGGGCAAAGATGTGAACGATCACGGCGCCGAAGTCGACCAGCGTCCAGTGTGAGTTGGAGCCGCCTTCGCGTCCGATCGGGCGCACGCCCTCGGAGCGGAGCTTGTCGACGATGCCGTCGGCGACCGCACCCAGTTGCCGTTCCGAGCCACCCGAGCAGATGACGAAGTAGTCCGTCATCGATGTCAACTCCGTCACGTCCAGAAGGATGATGTCGGCGGCCTTCTTGTCCTCGGCGGCGTCGACGATCAGGTGGGCGATCTCGAGCGCGGTCAGCCGATTGCCTCGTTCGCGGAGCGACGCCTCGATCTCCGGCTCGGTCGGCTCCAGCGACTCGGCGGCCTCGGCCTCGATCTCGGCTTCCAGCGCGTCGGCCAGAGCCTGTTCGTCAAGCGCAGGCCTGACGGCGGGCTTGGTGCGCCGGCGGGGCAACCCGTCCGGGCTCGGCATGATCTCTGTCTCTGGCGTTGAGTCGGTCACGTCAGGCGTTCCTCCGGGAGTTCTCCGAACGATATAGCCGCTGGTCGCGAATGTACGCCTCGACGGCCGGCGGCACGAGATAGCGGATCGACAGGCCGGCCGCGGCGCGAGCGCGCACGTCCGACGATGAGTTGGCGACGGGGACGGTTTCGATGCATCGGACGCGGGTCGCGAAAGCGGCCCCGCCGGGCAGAGATGCCGCGAGGTGCGCGGCGTCGGGCAGCGGCCAACCGGGCCGGCTCACCACCGCCAGCGAGGCCGACTCGAGCAGCCGAACGGGTTCGTGCCATTTGGGCAGCCCGGCCAGGGCCTCGGCCGAGAGGATGAAATAGAGGTCGCGGGCGACTCCCTGCCGGACGGCCTCATCGGCCAGCTCCGCGAGCGTATCGGACGTGTAGGAGGGGCCTTCCCGCTCCAGCTCGATCTCGCACAACGCGAAGGCCGGGTTGCCGGCTATGGCCAGCGCCACCATGGCCGCCCGATCCGCGGCCGACGCCAGCTGCTCGTCGAGCTTGTGCGGGGGCCGCGGCGCGGGCACGAACACGACTCGATCCAGCTGCAGCGCCTGCCGCACCTGTTCGGCGATCACGAGGTGGCCGTAGTGGACGGGATCGAACGTGCCGCCCAGGATGCCGACGCGCCGATCGGCCGCATCGATCCACGGCGCCTTCGAAACGACGGCTCGGTCGCCCGCGGTCGCTCGGTCGTCGGCCGGTCGGCTCACTGATCGTCCCAGTCGTCGGGTTCCCACTCGAGCTCGCTGGTGCCGATCCGGACCGTCTCGCCCGAGACCACGCCCTGACGCCGGAGTTCGTCGTCCACGCCCATGCGGACCAGCTCACGCTGGAACCGCTCGGCCGACTCTTCGACATCGAAGTTCGTCTGCGATGCGAGGCGCTCGATCTTCTTGCCGCGAACTACGTACGTGCCGTCCTCGACGTCGACGCGGAACGAATCGCCGACAGATTCGATGTGGTGGACGACGACTCCCTCGGAGTGCGGCGGCTCGGAGAGTTCGGCGGCGTCGGGCAGCAGCGCCGCCAGAGCCGTCCGCAACTCCGGTATGCCATGGCCGTCCGCGGCCGAAATGGCGACCACCGGCAGGCCCTGCGCGCGGCGGGCGGCTTCGAAGGCGGGCCACGCTTCGGCCGCGGCGGGCACATCCATCTTGTTGAACGCCACCAGTATCGGCTTGCGGAGCAGGGCCGGGTCGTGGGCCTCGAGCTCGTCGCGGATGACGTTGTAGCTCCACTCCGGATCGCGGTCCGAGCCGTCGACGATGTGGACCAGGATCCGCGTCCGCTCCACGTGACGCAGGAACGCGTGGCCGAGTCCGGCGCCGGAACTGGCGCCCTCGATCAGGCCGGGCACGTCGGCGATGGTGGGCCGTCGCGTCTCTTCGTCGGCGTCGTTGAGCACGTCACTGAGATCAAGGACACCGAGGTTCGGCTCGAGAGTGGTGAAGGGGTAGTCGGCGATCTTGGGATGGGCGTCGGTCAATGCCGCGAGCAGGGTGGACTTGCCGGCGTTGGGCAGCCCGACCAGGCCGATGTCGGCGATCAGGCGGAGTTCGAGCCGGATCCACAGTTCCTCACCCGGCTCTCCCTTTTGAGCGTGGCGAGGGGTCTGGTGAGTCGACGTCGCGAAGTGGACGTTGCCCAGGCCACCCTTGCCGCCGCGGGCGACCATGAGTGTCTGGTCCGCGGCCACGAGATCGCCGAGCAAGCCGCCCGTCTCGTCCTCGAAGACGCTCGTGCCGGGCGGCACCACGAGGGTCAGGTCGTCGCCGGCCTTGCCGTGCATCCGCGCCCCAAAGCCGCGGCCCCCGGGCTTGCCCTTGAAGTGATGGGCGCTGCGGTAGTCGCGCAGACTCGTCTCGCCCGGGTCGACGGTCAGATAGATTGAGCCGCCGCGGCCGCCGTCGCCNNCCGGCATGCACGAGGATTCGGACTCGGTCGAGGAACATGGCTCAATTCTCGCACGCGACCCACGCGAGGCCGTCTGCGGATGCGGACGGCTCGGAACGGTCGCGGCAAATGCGGTAGCTACGGATGCGGACGGCTCGGCGCCGGCCAATCGGCCGGCCGGGCTCGTTCCCCTGCAGGCGACTAGGCCTGGTCGAGGTTCTTGGTCAGCTTGGCCAGGAAGTCGACGTTGTTCTCGCTCTTGACGAGGCGGTTGAGGAGCAGCTCGAGGCCCTCGTTCGTACCGACCGCGGAGAGCATGCGGCGCATCGTCCAGACCATC
>PMXR01000127.1 GCA_003171035.1 Chloroflexota bacterium | reverse complement strand
GACCCGGGCTTCCTGGCGTCTGGGCGCCGAATCCCGGGCTATCGGGGCCGCCGAAGCCGGGGCCACCCCGGGCTGGGCCGCCGAACCCGGGGTCGAGGTCTTCCGGCTGGAGCATGGCCTTGATTGGATGCCGTGGCAGCCGCTCTACTATGCGGTCCTCGTCGTCGTAGCTGTCGTCCTGCGCAGTGAGAGCCCTGGCGCCGGCGGCGTAGCCGCCCTCACCGGGGCGGCCGACCCAGGACGGCGACCGGCCGACCCGGACAAGCGTCTTGCGCACTTCCTGCCGCTTTACGAGCCCGATGGTCAGCGGAATGAGAAGAACGATCGCAGCCGCCATCCAGCCGATCAAATTGGCGACGAGCAGGGCCACGACAATCTGCACGGGCCCGAGGCCGCTTGACTGCCACGTGATCACGTCGGTGTGCCCCGTGATGACGCCGGCGACCCACGCCGTCAGCAAGACCATCGGAGTGGCGCTGACGACGATCGCCATGACGTTCGCCATCCGAAAACAGGCAGACCACAGCGCGGCCAGCCGTGACGAGATCGAGCCTTCGAGACCGAGCTTGATGTACAGGTCCGGCAAATGCCGGGCTGGGCGGTTGAGCCACGAGGACTGGTCGTCCAGGTTTCGGTGCGCAATCTCCACCGCGACGAGGGCGCCGATAAGTCCGACGATGATGTAGTTCCGCCAGATCAACGCCGCCGGGACGATCAGACCAACGGCCACGCGCGCCTGGGTCCAGACCACGCGGCCCCAGGTGGTTCCGGCACGGTACGGCGAGAGGAGCGGCTGGTCTGCACCGAGGCCGGTGGCGTTGTGCGTGGTCAGCCCCACAAACACCGCGAAGCAGATCCAGGTGAGCAGCTCGACCACGAGCAGGGCGATGGCCAGCGACTTGGCGAGTCCCTGCTGCCCGGCCGCCAGCTGGCCCCACGCCGCGCCCACATCAGCGTGCTGGAGCAGGTGGCTCGCCACGGGCATCAGGGTCAGGAGCAGCAGTGCGCCGAGAAGGAGGTTCAGTACCAGCAGGCCCGTCGTGAAGTAGCCGAGCGGCGTGACCGAGACCGACTGGCGCATGCTCAGCGACGCTGCGATGCGTCGCTTGATGGCGGCGACGGGGTTCGGGAAGCCGGACGAGCGCGCCGGCGCGATCGCCGCGGCGCCTGCCGTCGCCGGCCCGAGCGCAGTCGGCCTGGCGTAGGGCTGTGACGCGAACGGCGCCGCACCGAAGTTCGGTATCGGGCCGCGCAGGAGCGTGGCAGGGGCGGCCGGAGCCTTCGAGATCGGCTCGGGCTGCGGCGGCTTGCTGCCGAACCTGGTCTTGCAGCTGTAGCACTTGTTGGAGCCGGCGCGGTTCAGCGATTTGCAGTTTTGACAGACCCAGAACTCTTCCACGCGTCACCTTTGCTGGTATGTCTGATCATAGGCGCGTCGGATGGGCCGCGGGACACTCCCAGATCGTCCCAGGACCAGCGGCGGTAGTTTCCCGGTCCCACCCTCAGGTGGTCGACCCCCGACAGACCGCGGCCATGCAGGCCGCCTCGGCGTTACCATCGACCGGTGATAGCGAAACCCGAGACCTCGGCTCCACTCATTCACGCCCAGGGCCTGACCAAGCGATTCGGATCGTTCACCGCAGTGGACGGCATCGACTTCGACGTCGCCCCCGGCGAGGCCTTCGGCTTCCTCGGCCCGAACGGCGCCGGCAAGACTTCGACGATGCGGATGATCGGGACCGTGTCGCCGGTGACGGCCGGCGAGCTGACCGTATTCGGTCTCGACCCGAACCACCAGGGCGCGAAGATCCGGGCCCGCCTTGGCGTCGTGCCACAGGCGGACACGCTGGACAACGAATTGTCCGTCCTGGAGAACCTGCTGATCTACGGCCGCTACTTCGACCTGTCGTGGGCAGAGTCGCGGCGCCGGGCGACCGAGTTGCTCGATTTCGTCCAGCTGACCGAACGCTCGAACGACAAGGTCGAGCCTCTTTCCGGCGGAATGAAGCGCCGTCTCGTGATCGCCCGCTCGCTCATCAACGAGCCCTCGCTGCTGCTCCTCGACGAACCGACGACGGGGCTCGACCCCCAGGCCCGCCACCTGCTCTGGGACCGGCTGTACCGGCTCAAGCAGAAGGGCGTAACTCTCTGCCTCACGACGCACTACATGGACGAGGCCGAGCAGTTGTGCGATCGCCTCGTCGTCATGGACCAGGCTCGCATCGTCGCAGAAGGCTCGCCCCGCCAGTTGATCGACCGTTACGTCACGCGCGAGGTGCTCGAGTTGCGTTTCCGTCGAGCCGAGGACGAACTCGACGATTCGGCCCACATCGACGGCAAGCTCCACGGCCTGGCCGAGCGGGTCGAGCAGCTGCCGGACCGAGTCCTGGTCTATACCGCCGACGGTGAGGCCGCCGCGGCCGCCGCCTACGAACGTGGCCTGCGCGCCGCCAGCGTCCTGGTTCGCCGCGCCACGCTCGAGGACGTATTCCTGCGCCTCACCGGCCGGAGCCTGGTCGAGTAGTGGCCGTCGTCGATCTGCCGCTGGTTGGGCGGCCCCGGGTCATCGCCTCGAGGCGCTCGCTGCGCGTACTCGAGCACGACCTGCTGGTCTTCCGGAGCGGCTGGACCAACTACATCGTGGCCGGACTCTCGCAGCCGTTCCTCTATCTCGTGGCCATGGGCATCGGCCTGGGGCTGTACGTCAATCGCAACGGCAACCTGCCCGGCGGCGTGCCCTACCTCGACTACATAGCTCCGGCACTACTGGTGACGCAGGCGATGATGGCGGCCGCCTTCGAGTCGGCCTGGCCGATCATGGGCAAGATCGAGTGGGACAAGACCTACCACGCGGCCCTGAACACGCCGCTCGGCGCGATGGACCTGCTGGCCGGCGACCTGATGTGGATTGGCTTCCGGGCGACGCTGCTGTCGGTCCTGTTCCTGGTGGTGATCGTGGCGCTCGGGGCCGCGGCATCGCCGCTCGTGGTCTTCGCAGTTCCGGTGGCCGTCCTGACCGCTCTCGCCTTCGCGGCGCCGATCATTGCCTTCACCGCGACGCAGAAGAGCGACCAGGGCTTCAACGCGCTCTTCCGGTTCGGGATCACGCCGCTCTTCCTGTTCTCCGGCACGTTCTTTCCGATCGAGAAGCTGCCGATCTTCCTCCAGCCGCTGGCCTGGATCACGCCGCTGTACCACGGCGTTGCCGCGGCACGATCTCTGGCCCTGGGCCAGGTCGAGCCCGTGGCTCTCACGGTCCACGTTGCCGCGCTCGCCGCCGTCGCCGTTCTGGGCTTCGCCGCCGGCCGGGCCACGTTCCGGCGAAGGCTGGTGGTCTAGGTGACTGCCCTTCGATTCGCGAGACCTCTGCCGCTCGCCCGCCCGGCGCGGATCGTCGAGCGAAACATGCGCGTCTACCGCCACTCGTTCATCGTCATCTTCTCGGGGTTCTTCGA
>PMXR01000090.1:44808-50289 GCA_003171035.1 Chloroflexota bacterium | reverse complement strand
TAGCACAGCCCCTATACTCGCGACCTTGTGAACCGTCGAACGCTTGGCTGCCTCTTCGAACTGCTGGAGACATTCCTCGTAATCCTGGTGGTCTTGCTGATCACCCAGCTCTTCGTCGCCCAGCCGTATCAAGTTCAGAGCCACACCATGGACAACACGCTGGCGCCCGGTCAGTTCGTGCTCGTCGACAAGATCTCACCCCGCTTCGACGACTTCCATCGGAGCGACATCGTCGTATTCAATCTGCCGTCCGCCTCGGCCGCGGCTAAGTCGGTAACACCCGAGATCGAACGCGTGATCGGCGTGGCCGGCGACACGGTCGACATCCACGGAGGTCACGTGTACGTCAACGCTACCCAGGCGACCGAGATCTACGTCGCCGAGAACCAGACGACCGACATGCCCGGCGGCGGCAGCAAGGTGTGGAAACTGACCTCGGGCCAGCTATTCGTCATGGGCGACAACCGCAAGGACTCCGCGTCGCACGACTCGAGGGCCTTCGGCCCTATCGACTCCTCGTCTGTGGTGGGTCGCGCCTGGTTGCGTTACTGGCCTTTCGGCAAGTTCGGATTGATACCACCGGCCCAGCAGCCACCCGCCCCAAGCGGGTCCCCGGTGCCGTCGATCGCCCCGTGACCGGTACGCGCGATCTGCGCATCGCCTCGGTGAGCGTCGCATGATCCAGCTGACTATGGTCGGAGCGGTGGCAGCCGTGATCGGCGGCATCGTGGCAGTCACCGGGCGCGACAGCCGCCTGGTGGCCGCCGGCCTCTTCCTCGCAATGGTGGCGGCGCCGCTCGTTTCATCCCCCGAGCCAACCTACACGGCCCTCGTCTTCCGGGGCCTCGGCGCTCTTCTCGCCGCGTACCTGTTGTGGGCGGCAACCCGAAACGGCTCGATTTCGAGCGAGGGTTCGGCCATCGGAGTCCCGGCCGAGATCGTCGCGGCGGCTGCGGCCTTCTGCGTGGGCTGGTACGTGGTCCCAGTCAAGCCGCTCGCCGGCCCCCTCGCGGCCCAGGCGGCGGGCATCGCCCTCGTGGTGCTGGCCCTCGGCCCGCTGGCGGGGAGAAACATACTCAGGGGTGGAGTCGCCATCGCCGTGATCGCGCTCGGCATCAGCCTCCTCATGGAGGCGTGGACGGCGTCGGCATCGTCTCTCGATCAGATAGTTACGACGGCCGTGATGGTCGGCATCGTCGGGGCCACGGGGCTTCTGATCTCCCCGACCGACGTCGACCTCGCCGACGACGTCGAGACGGACGGCCTCGCCGACGAGGAGGTCGGCGGCCAGGCCGTGTCAGAACCGGACACCGAGCCGGAGGCACTGCCGCTGACTGGTCGGGCGCGGCGGCTTGGCGTTCGGGAGCCCCGTCGATGAGCCTTCTCGTCTTCCTCGTCGCCTGTGGCGCTGGGGCCCTGCTGGGCCTGGCAGCCCGGCCGGACGGGTGGTTCGGCAAGCTGGTTGGCATCGGGTGCCTGCTGGTGGCCTTCGTCGCGGCGCTGCTCATCAGGTCTGGGACCAGCCTCACGGTGGGCGATATGGCGCTGGTCGGCAGCGCCTACTCGGGTCTGTTCCTGGCCTGCGCCACCGCCTCGGGGCTGCTGATCTGTGTCGTTGCCCTGGCCGCGGGCTGGTCCTACGAGTTTGCGCCCGCCGCCCTCGCTTCATTCGCCGGTCTGGCAGTGGCTCTGACGGCAACCGACTCCGGCGTCGCGCTGGCTGCCGGCGCGGCAGCCACCACTGCCGGCGCGCTGGTGATCGCGAAGGGCGTCCCCAGGAACGAGGCGCCGGACGGACGCCTGGCCGAGATCAGGACGATCGGGTTGGTCGCGGTGGCCTTCATGTTCGCCGGCATCGCCGTCGCGCGGCCGCCGTGGAGCAATCCAGGCGACAGTCCCGTACTCGTGCTGACCTTCCTCGGTGTGGCCGTCGCTCTTGCGGTCCGCAGCGGCGCCGTGCCGTTCCATGTTCCTGCCGCACACCTCGGCCGGACGGCGCGGGTCTTCGCCCCCGCCTTGCTCCTGGTCTGGATACCCGCCGGCCTCGGCCTTCTGGCTGTGAGCTGGAGCGCCACGGTCTTCGGCAACCACAATGAGTGGCTGAGCAACGCCGTCGTGATAGTGCAGCTGATAGCGATCGCGACGATTGTTCTGGGTGGCCTGGCCGCCCTCGTCCACGACGAGCTCGAAGAAGTCGTGGCCTATTCGATCGTGGCCGACGCGGGCTTCGTCCTGCTCGCGCTCGCGGCGCGTACCGATGCGGCCGCGGAGCCGGCCCGACTCTGGCTCCTGGTCTTCGTGGCGGCCAAGGCCGGCCTGGTGGCCTGGGCGGCAGCCGTTTCACACGCCTTCGGCACCTCGAATCTGGCCGGCCTGCGCGGCTGGCTGCGCCGAACCCCACTCCTCGGACTCGCTCTCGTAGCGATCGCCGTCGCCACTCTCGGGTGGCCCGGCAGCGCCGTCTACGAGGCTCGATCGACGATCATCAGGCTCGCCCTGCCGGGCAGCCTTCAGCTGCTGTTCCTGGCCTCAATCGTGCTCACCATCGCGTACGGAGGTCGGTTGCTTCTGCTGGGGGTCCTCGAACCGGCGGCCGACGTTGCGGCGGCACGCGGCGAGCGGCCACATTGGGGCTATGCCGCAGCCGGCGCAGCGGAGGCAACGGCCGATCTGGATCCCGCCGCTGGGTCGCCGGCGGCTGCCGAGCCGGCCGACACCACGGCCGAGGCCACTCCAGCGACGCGCTCCGGCGCAGACGCCACATTGCCCGGCGTTGCGGCTGTCGGGCTCGAAAAGGGCGCAGCCACGACACGGCGACACGGTTCGCGCGCGGCCGCCGCGGCGAACCCGACGCTCGCGGTCGCCGTGGCGGCGGCCTCGGAGCCGGCCTCGACGCCGGAGCCAGAACCGGCCCCGGATGCGCCGCGGAAGGAGTCCTCGCCCTGGGGACCGAGGCTCGCAGCCACGTGGCGGTTCAACAGGACACTCGAGGTCAGCCTGGTTGTGGTCGCAGCCGCGACCCTCGCCGCGATCCTCGCGTTTGGCGGCTTCAACGCCAGGGCGGCCTCGCAGTCGGGAATCCCGCTGGACAAAGCCGCTCACGCCACTCCGACGCCGACTCCGGTCCCGCCCCCGCCGGGCCCCACGCCGACGCCTCAGCCCACGCTGGCGCCGTTCCCCAGCGGCAGTGCTCTACCGAGCGGATCGGCCGCCCCGACGCCGGTCCCTACGCCGATCAAGACGTCCGGACCGGCCAATGGAGACACGGGCTAGAAGCTAGCCCTTCGGGCCGATGACCCAGCGATCGATCTCGCGCTCGTAGGAGACCAGCTCCTTCGGGGCGAACCAGAGAGCCAGTTCCGCCACGGCCGTCTCCGGCCCGTCGGAAGCGTGGATCAGGTTCTGGCCCATCTCCACGGCCAGGTCGCCGCGGATCGTGCCCGGAGCTGCCTCGGTAGGCTTGGTCGCGCCGACCATCGTCCGAACCATGCCGATCGCATTGGGCCCCTCGAGGGCGATCGCGACCAGAGGACTGGAAGTAATGAAGGCCACGAGGCCGTCGAAGAACGGCTTGCCCTTGTGAATGGCGTAGTGGCGCTCGGCCAGATCCCGATCCACCTGGACGAGCTTGAGGCCCACGATCTTCAAGCCGCGCTCTTCGAAGCGGGCGATGATGCGGCCCGCCAGCTGGCGCTGGACGCCGTCGGGCTTGACGAGGACAAGAGTTCGCTCGGTCACGGGACAAATACCCCTGCGGACGGTTTATGCGATGGGGAGTGTAGCCGGTCGACCGCGGAAGCTCAGCCGAACCCGGTCACGACACCGCCTGCGCACCTATTCCCACTCTATGGGCGGATCGTCCGGCTCTTCGGACTCCGTCTTCGCGGCCCCGTTGGACTCGGCCTCGACGGACTCGTCCGATTCAGGCGGGGCCGCGTCGGGCGCGGCGGGCGTCGGCTCGGCGGCGGGCGGCCTGGGGGCGCCGAGCGCAGTTGCCACGGACTGATAGGCCCTTCCGGCGTCGCTCTCCAGCCCCAGGATCCGCAGAGCGTCGCCGCGAACGAGCTGGAGAGCGAGGCCTTCGCGGTCGCCGATTGCATCCAGCACCGCCTTCGCCGAGTCGGGCACGAGGCGGAGCGCGACGGAGAAATGCAGCGCCGCCATCATCGCGTCGCCGGCGGCGAGGAATCGACGGCCCGCCTCCACTTCGGCCGAGGCCTCGGCGGCGGCTTCGGCGAATTCGCTGTCGGGCCCGCTCGGTGTCTCGTAGACAGGCGCGTCAAGTGGACCAGGCGCCGACGGAATCGGGTCCGCGGCCGGAACCGGTGCCCATGCAGACGCGGCGGTGTCGGCCGGGGCCGTCGTTTCGGCCGGGGCCGTCGTTTCGGCCGGGGCCGTCGTTTCGGGTGCGGCGACACTGGCCTCTCCGCCGGCCAGGTCTCTCTCGCGGGTGGTGAGGCTCGCTGCCGTGGAGCTCACCGCTGCCGCAGAGGCAATCTCGACGGGCTCGACGGGCTCGACGGGCTCGACGTCCACGACTCGGGCGGGGGCGGCCGGGGCGGGAGGTCCGGAGGTCTGGGCTTGGCCGCTCCAGATCCCGGCGCTCCACATGGCCCGGCGGCGGATCCCGGCGAAGATCGGTTCCAACTCGGAGGCCTGGCGCTGCAGGGCAAGTTCGATGTTGTGGCGCGACTCGGCCTGGTGGTTTGCCGTTGCCGCGGCTTCGGCGGCGATGACATAGCCGAGCGCCTCATCACCACCTTCGGCGAGATACGCGGCTGCGGACTCGCCGGCTCCGCGCAGATCGCCCGTTCGCCACTGCGCCTCTGCCAGGTCGAGATAGGCCGGCGCGCTCAGCTGATTTCGCCCAGCCAGGGACTCGAGTTCGGACCTGGCCATGCTGAATGCGCCGGTCTTGAGGTGGATGTGGGCGAGCCTCATTTGCAGCTTCCCGTCGTCGGCCGGGCCTAGCTCGGCTGCCTCGTACGGCGCCAACGCCCCCGCCGGCTCGACGTCCGCTTCCCCGGCGTCGGCTTCCCCGGCGTCGGCTTCCACGTCCCAAATGCCGCCGCCTGGTTGGCCTGTCGAATCTGCGTCGCCGGTGGTCGCGGGCTCGCTCCCGACGGCGTCGGTGGCGAATCGCGCTGACGTGGTCGCAGCCACGACGGCGTCTGCCGGCTCGGGCTCGACATCGGAATCCGAGGTGCCATGCCCCTGCGCCGGAGCTTGTTCGACTGCCAAGTCCGGCTCGGGCTCGGGCTCGACCGGCCGCCAGTCGGAGTCCGAAGCTGCGGGCTCCCACGGCGACAGGGCAACGACGTCTTCTGGGGACGACTCAGCCTGCGGTTCGGCGAATTCGGGCAGCGCGACCAGTACCGGTTCGGCCTGGTCGGAGGCAGGTTCGTCCGGGACCGGCGGCTCTTCTTCCTCGGCCGGCAGCTCATCGTCGACAGCCGGCGGCTCTTCTTCCTCGGCCGGCAG
>PMXR01000090.1:44183-44725 GCA_003171035.1 Chloroflexota bacterium | reverse complement strand
GCGGCTCTTCGTCGGGAGCCTGGGCTACCAGATCCGCCTCGGCGTCCGCCGCCTGCTCTTCAGACTCGTCCGACTCGTATTCGTCGCCGGTCAGGTCGTCCTCGCCCTCCAGCGACTCGGTCGAAACCCGAATCAGGANNNNAGAGCCTGACTCTCGACCGCGTCGAACGCGTCTTCGCGGCGTGGCTTCCGGCCGTGTCTCACGCCACTCCCCCCGGCAACCGCAGGAGCGATTCGAGGCGGCGTCCGCGGCGGGGCGGCGCCACAACCGCGAGGCGGAGCCCATCGTCGCGGATGAGGCGGCCGGCCAGCGAGTGGATCCGCTCCGTGGTGACGCCGTTGAGTTCGGCCAGGGCCTGGTCCATCGTCAGCACGCGCTCATGCAAAGCTTCCTGCCCACCCAGCCAGGACGACACGTGGCGGGTCTCCTCCATCCTCAACTCGAGCCGGCCGGCCAGATAGCGTTTCGAGCGGGCCAGCTCCTCATCGGGCACGACCTCGTCCCGGATGCGAGCCATCTCATCGAGGATGGCCGCCACGGC
>PMXR01000090.1:0-44147 GCA_003171035.1 Chloroflexota bacterium | reverse complement strand
TCTCCGAGGATGGCGTTAAGTACCTCGAGTGTCCAGGCCTCAGGGTCATCGCGCCGCAGTCCGGGAACGCCGAGGCAGAGTTGCGCCTGGGTCGTATCGCGTCGCACAGACATGACCCGCTCCCCCGCCGGGAGGGTCGGCGCCGGATCGAACGAAGCGTGGCTGGCGGCACCGGTCCCGAATGACCTCTCGACCAGCCCCACGATCTCATCGTGTGAGATGTCGCCCGCGGCGGACACGACGACGTTGCCCGGTCGATAGGCCGAGGCCCAGAAAGCCCGCAGATTCGCCTCCGGCAGGCCGCGCACGCTGTCCTCGCTACCGGCAATCTCACGACCCAGAGGCGTATCACCGAACATGGCCAGGTCGAAGAGCGTGTGGACGTGCTCGCCGGGGTCATCCAGATACGACCGGATCTCCTCGACGATGACCGCCCGCTCCGACTCGATCTCCGCACCGCGCAGCTTGGGCCGGATGATCAGCTCGCCCAGTACGTCCATGCCGCGGGCCGTCTCGCGAAGGGGCACGCGGACCCAGTAGACGGTCGACTCCCGGTCCGTGGCGGCGTTGAAGCTGCCGCCGAAACCCTCGATGGCCTCCGACACGGCGCGAGTGGTGGGATAGGCCTCGGTGCCCTTGAAAGTGATGTGTTCCATGAAGTGCGCCGCGCCGGCCTCGTCGGCCGATTCGAGGCGCGACCCGGCCAGGACGTAGGCGGCGATCGAAACGGAGAGCGCGCCGGGGAGGCGCGACGTAATTACCCGCGGTCCGCCCGGAATTGCAGTGCGTTCGTACATCGAACCAATGCTAACTGATAGGGAGAGACGCCCAACACGGGCCGAAGGGACTATCGGGGAAACGAAGCGGCCGGCTCCCTTTCGGGCGCCGGCCGCAACCTGGGACCAGGAACTACTTGATGAAGGTCTGGATCCAGTCCTTCGCGAAGTAGACGACGAACGCGAAGCTGACGGCGTACATGAGCCAATGGACTTCGGCCCACTTGCGCTTGAGCAGCTTGATCAGGACCCACGAGATGAAGCCGGCGCCGATGCCGACCGTGATGTCGTAGGTGAGCGGCATGAGGATGATGGTCAGGAGAGCCGGCAGGCCGTCTTCGACGTCCGCAACGTTCACGTCCTTGATGAGCGTGAACATCAGGTAGCCGACGAGGACCAGGGCCGGCGCGGTGGCCTGCGAGGGGATTATCGCCGCGAGCGGCGATAGGAAGATAGCGAACAGGAACAGGATGCCCGTGACGACCGACGCGAAGCCGGTGCGGCCGCCTTCGGCGACGCCCGCGGCCGATTCGATGTAGGTCGTGTTCGAGCTGACGCCGGCCATGCCGCCCACGAAGGCAGCGACCGAGTCGACGACGAGGACGCGCCCAATACCTGGAACCATGCCGTCTTCGGTGGTCAACCCAGCCTCTTCGGCGACGCCGGTAACAGTGCCCATGGTGTCGAAGAAGTCGCTGAGCATGATCGCGAAGATGGTGAGCACGGCAGTGATTACGCCGAGCTTGCTGAACGCGTTGCCGAGGTCGAAGTTACCGAGAGTCGTCCACTGCGGCGTGACGGTAAGGCCGCCGTCCGGGATCTTGCTGACGCCCACGAGCAACGCGACGATGGTCGTCACGAAGATGCTGATGATCAGAGCGGCGCGGACCTTGAGAACGTAGAGTGAGATGGTGATCAGCAGGCCGAGCAGGAAGACGAACTGTGCAGTCTGAGTCGGAAACGCCAGGCCTACGATCGGCGAGCCGCCCTGCGGCGTGACGATCAAACCGCCGTTGACGAAACCGATGAACAGGATGAAGAGGCCGATGCCGACGCCGATCGATCGCTTGAGCGCGAGCGGCACCGCGGCCATGATCGCTTCCCGAAGCCCGATCACGACCAACACGGTAATGACGACGCCTTCGATGACGATCACGCCCATCGCGCCCGCGACCGTGAGGCCCTTGCCGGCGATAAGGGTGAAGGCAACGATGGCGTTGATGCCGAGGCCGGCAGCCAGGGCGAGCGGATACCGCCCGACGATGCCCATGACGATGGTCATGATGCCGGCGATGAGCGCCGTCGCGGCCGCGTAGGCGATCGGATCGCCGGCGCTGACGGGCAGCTTCGCGGCCGCGATGCCGCCGAGCAGGATGCTTCCGTTCAAGAAGATGATGTAGGCCATGACCATGAATGTGGTCAGGCCTGCCCGGGACTCGGTGATGATGTTTGTGCCGCGTTCGGTGAACTTGAAGTAACGATCAAGGAATGCCAACTGACTCTCCTCCTGGTGACTCGCCTGGTCGATCCCACCGATCGGCTGCCACTCGGAGACGACCCGAGCAGCGCGCCTCTCCTCCAGACCGCGCACCCGCGCGGCCCACCACGCCCTCTACCGGGTCGATTGCCGTCTATTCCGGCCGTTCACGTCGCGGCGGGTTACGGGGCCCCCTACTCGTCCTCGATTGGGTCGTGGCCGAGCAACTCCATTTGGACGTAGCCGTCGGTGTCGAACTCGAGTTGACTGGGCTCGAGCGCATCCCCTACCGGCACGCCGGTAGGCGCGAAGTCGATCACCACAGCTTCGTCCCCCTGAACCAGACGATACGTGAGCAGCTGGTCGGGACGGGTCTCGAACTCGAGGTGCTCAAACGAATCAACGTTCAGGCAGATCGAGAGCGGAGTGAAGAACGTCGATGTCTCCGGCTCATTCGTCACGATCCGCTCCACCCAGCCGAGACCATGCTGAATCAGATCGTGGCCGCGGTAGTACCGGTAGGCAACGGTCTGCTTCTCTAGGGGTCGGAGGACGTTGAGCAGGTCGGTCCGGCTGGACACGATGCCGCGATTCACGAAGAACTTCGCAGGCGGCACGGACGACACCACTCCTTAGTGGGGGCAGCGGGGTGGACGATTGGGAACGCCGGTGACGGACCCGCGGATCGTACCTCAGCGGCACCACGCGGGACAAGGCGAATCGTCGATTCGGGGCCCAATCCTTGGGCCGGGGCCGCAGCGCGCTATCATCGGGGCATGCTGCTCGCTCTCGACATCGGCAACACCAATGTCACCCTCGGCCTGGTGCACGGGGAGACGATCATGGCCGCCCGACGGGCGACGACGAGGGCGGCCAGCACGCCCGACGAGCTCGAGGTCCTGATCGACAACCTGCTCCGCCTCGACGGGGCCTCGCTGGCCGACGTGACGGGCATTTCGCTCGCTTCGGTCGTGCCCGCGCTGACCAGCGTGACGTCGGTGATCGCCGAGCGGCGTGGCGTGCAATTGATGATCGCCGGATCGGCCAACATGCCGATGCCGATCCGCGTCCAGCGTCCGACGGAGGTCGGGGCCGACCGGCTGGTGAACGCAGTCGCGGTGGCCCGGCTATATGGAACGCCGGCCATCGTCGTGGACTTCGGCACCGCGACCACGTTCGACTGCGTCTCTCGCGACGGCGCCTACGTGGGCGGCGCCATCACACCGGGCCTGGAATTGGGTCTGGAGGCGCTCGCCACACGAACCGCGCGACTGCCCCGGATCGAGCTTGCCGAGCCCGCCAAGGCGATCGGCACCGACACGATCTCGGCGATGCAGTCCGGCGTCGTTCTGGGCTATCGAGCGCTTACGTTGGGGCTGCTCGACAGCATCAGGACCGAGCTGGCACGGACCGAGAAAGTAGACCCCGAGCACATCCAGGTAGTGCTGACCGGCGGCCTCTCCGCCGCGCCCTGGGTCCGCAAGCTGCCCGGAGTCGACGCCATCGATCCGGAGCTGACCCTCAAAGGCCTGGCCATCCTGTGGGCTCTGGCCAGCGGCGAGCAGCTCAACGCGGACGAGTCGGGCATCGGCTGGGCCGGCAGCGCCGCCGGATCGATTCACATCATCTCGGAGCGTGCGAAATGAGCGAGTCGCGTGGGCGGCTTCGCAATCGCAGGATCGCCCTCGGCATCACGGGTTCGATAGCTGCATACAAGGCCGTCGAGTTGCTGCGTGCCTTCCAGAACGAGGGCGCCGACGTCCGCGTCCTGATGACGACATCCGCGGTCGAGTTCATCGGCCCGCTCACGCTCGAGACCCTGAGCCGCCACCCGGTCGATTCGGATGTGCTGTCGCTGCGTGGCGACGGGCGAATCGGGCACATCGCGGCCGCGCACGACGTCGAGGCGATCGTCGTGGCGCCGGCCACGGCCCACTGGCTCGGCGCCATGGCCAACGGCCTGGCCGGTGACACCATCACGGCCGCCTGCCTGGCGACCTCGGTGCCGGTCATCGTGGCTCCCGCCATGGACGGTGGGATGTACTCGCACCCGGCCACCGCGGCCAACCTGGCCACGTTGCGCGGCTTCGGATATCGGATCGTCGAACCCGAGTCCGGCGAACTCGCCTCGGGCCTGGTGGGCCAGGGCCGCCTGGCGACGCTCGAACTGATCGTCGACGCCACGGTGGAAGCTCTCAACGGCTCGCCTGCCCCAGCCGTCCCCTCCCCCGCTCGAGCGGCTCCCGCCGCGGCGCCCGCGGATCCGGCGGTCGAGATCGTTCCGCCGGAGCGATCGCGCAACGACCTCGTAGGCAAGCACGTTGTGGTCACCGCCGGTGGCACCGCCGAGCCGATCGATCCCGTCCGCTTCGTGGGGAATCGCTCCACCGGCAAGATGGGCATCGCCGTCGCGGAGGACGCGCTCGATCGCGGCGCCGCGGTGACGCTGATCCTCGGCCACGTGACCGTCGAGCCGCCCGCCCAGGCGCACATAGCTCGTGCGGAGACAGCCGCGCAGATGCAGGCCGCACTCCATGCTCTGACTCCGCCCGAGGGCCCTCGCTTCGACATCCTGGTCATGGCCGCGGCCGTGGCGGACTTCCGGCCCCGTTCGCCGGCGGCCAAGAAGGTCGGACGCTCCGGTTCGCTGACCATCGAGATGGACGCCACGCCCGATCTGCTGGCCGAGACCGCGGAACGCGTCGGTGCCGGCGTCAAGGCCTCGGGCGGCCGGCGGCCGATCCTCGTCGGCTTCGCGGCCGAGACGGGCTCGTTCGAAAGAGTCGCCGAGAAGCTGCGCCACAAGGGCGTGGACCTGCTGGTCGCCAACGATGTCGAAGAGGCCGGTTCGGGCTTCGGCACCGACACGAACAAGGTCACGATCTACTCCGTCGACGGTGCGCCCGAGGAACTGCCGATGTTGCCCAAGCGCGAGGTGGCGGAGCTTCTCCTCGACCGCGTGGTCGTGCGGCTGGCAAACGCGCAGACTCAGGCGAGCGATCCCGAAACCGAAGCTGCCGCCGCCCCGGCCGCCCACGAGCTGGCCGCCCCGGCCGCCCCGGCCGCCCCCGAGCCGGCTGAGGTCGGCGAATGAGCCAGCCGCCATCTCCACAGCAGGCCGCCAGGATGACCATCGCGTCCATCGCCCGCATGTACGCGAAGGGCGAGCGGATCGCGATGCTGACCGCATACGACTATCCCACGGCCAGAACGCTGGACGACGCCGGCATCCCGATGCTGCTCGTCGGAGACACGCTCGGCCAGGTCATCCTCGGCTATGACACCACGGTCCGGGTCACCATGGCCGAGATGCTCCACCACACCAAAGCCGTGGTCCGCGGCACCCGGCACGCCCTGGTCGTGGCCGACATGCCCTTCCTCTCGTACGGGGTCACTCCGGAGGCCAGCCTGGAGAACGCGGGGCTGCTGATGAGCGAGGGCGGCGCCGTGGCCATCAAGCTGGAGGGCGGCGAGCGCAGCGCCCGAACCATCGAGACGATCGTCCGGGCCGGAATCCCGGTCATGGGCCACATCGGGCTGACGCCCCAATCGGTCCATCAGCTCGGCCTCAGGGTCCAGGGCAAGTCGCGCGACGCCGGCCGCCAGGTGATCGCCGACGCCGTGGCCGTCGAGCAGGCCGGCGCATTCGCTGTCGTCCTGGAGCTTGTCCCCGAACAGCTTGCCGCCGCGATCACGGAGCGGCTGCACATACCGACGATCGGGATAGGCGCTGGGGCCGGCTGCTCCGGCCAGGTCCAGGTCGTCACCGATCTGCTCGGCATGAGCGCCGAGTTCACGCCTAAACACGCCCGCCACTACGCCGAGCTGTACTCGATCATCAAGTCGGCGGCCGAGGCTTACCAGGCCGACGTCACGGCCGGCGTATTCCCCGGCGCGGAGCAGAGTACGAGGATGGACGATGCCATCCTCGAGGAGATACTCGCTCAAACGCCCGTTGAGCGACCCCAGATGGTCGAGGCCAGCCGCGGAATACCGCTCGACCGGGACCTCTAGCCGTGGCCGTCCGGGTCGTTCGTACGCGGGCCGAATTGCGAGAAGCCCTGACCGCGGCACCGCGGCCGCTCGGGCTGGTTACCACCCTGGGGGCCCTGCACCAGGGACACGCCTCGCTCATCGAGCGGGCCCGAACCGAGAACGCCACCGTCGTGGTGACGATCTTCGTAAACCCGACGCAGTTCAACGAGCCCGCGGATTACGAGCGCTATCCCCGTACCGAAGACGCCGACGTCGAGCTATGCGCCAGGGCCGGGGCCGACTACGTGTTCATTCCCGCCGTCGACCAGATATATCCCGCCGGCTCAGACACCGTCGTCCGCGTTGGCGCGCTTACACAGAAGCTCGAGGGAGCGGCTCGACCCGGCCACTTCGAAGGAGTCACGACCGTCGTCGCGATCCTGTTCGGCCTGGCTCGAGCCGATCGAGCCTATTTCGGTCAGAAGGATGCCCAGCAGCTCCTGGTCATCCGACGAATGGCCGTGGACCTGGCGATCGGCACGGACGTCGTGGCCTGCCCAACCCTGCGCGAGGCCGACGGCCTGGCGATGAGCTCACGCAACGTCCTGCTCACGCCGGAACAGCGGGCCGCCGCCCCGGTTCTGCGACGCGCCCTTCTGGCGGCCCGAGCTCGATACGAGGCCGGCGACCGGTACGGCGAGTCGCTCCGCGCCGCGATGCGGAGTGTGCTCGCGACGGAGCCGCTGGCGGAGCCCGAGTACGTCAGCTGCGCCGACCCCGAGACGCTCCGCGAACTCGCCGCGTTCGACGGCCCGGCGCTGCTCTCGATGGCCGTCCGCTTTGGCCCGGTCAGGCTCATCGATAACGAGCCACTGACGGCCTGACGGCCTGACGGCCCCGAAACTGCGATACGTCGCGGCGCCGGACGGCCCCGCCATGCACCACGCCCGCCGTCCGACAGTGCAGGCCTAGGCGCCGATGAGCACTGGCCAGGCAAGCCTGGCCTTAGCGAGCGCACTTTGACGTGCGTGAGCGAAGGAGCGCAAGAGGCAACAACGGCCTGCGCTGGCTGACGGCGGGCGTAGGGAACCGCCACGACCTGGGTTGCGTCTGCACATCGACAAGCCGGCACCCGGCGCAGACGCTCGGAACGAGGGCGGAACAATGACGACGAACGACACCGACCAACTCGACGACACCACCCAACCGGAGGTTGCGGGCGGACCCAGGCCGGCAACAGGCTCGCTCGGCCGGGCGTTCGTGGCGGCTTTGGTGAGCCACCGCCGCATCGCCCGAGGCGCGGGCCTCCTGGCAGTTGCGGCCATCATCGCCGCGGCATACGTCGCCGGCGGCCCACCGGCCGGCGACGCTCACGGCGCCACACCGTTCGATGCTCGCAACGCGCTCGATGCGGCCGGCGTTTCCGGCGGCGCCCTCCAACCGGCGGCGATGCCTGCAGCCTCGTTCGGATCGGCCGATCAGAAGTCGCTCCTCGGCAATGGCGGCGCCACCGACGGAACCGTTACGACACCGGGCGAGCAGAGTGCCGTCGTGGCCTCGCTCGACGCGACCCAGATCGTCAAGACCGGCCAGATGAGCCTCGAAGTCACCGGCATCGACGACGCCGTTAGCCGCGCTCAGGCGGCGATCGCCGGGCTCGGCGGAGTGGTCGACTCGTCGAACCGTTATGGCACCGGCGACAACACCGTCGCCTCGATCACGTTCCGAGTACCCGTCGCCAAGTGGGACGAGGCGCTGGCCGACATGCGCAAGATCGGCTCGAAGATCCTCTCCGAGCAGACCGGCGCGACCGACGTGACGACTCAGGTGGTCGACCTCGAAGCCCGCCTCACCAATCTGCAGGCGACCGAGGCCGCACTCCAGGGGATCATGGCGCGCGCCTCGGCCATCCCGGACGTGATCGCCGTCGAGAACCAGCTCAGCGACACGCGGGGCCAGATCGAAGAGCTGACGGCCGAGAGCAAGCACCTCAAGGACCAGGCGGCGATGAGCACGCTGTCCGTCTCGTTCCAACTACCGACCAAGACGGTGATCACTCAGGCGACACAGGACTGGACGCTCGGCAGCCAGGTCGATCAGGCCGGCGCGGCACTCCTGCGCATCGGTCAGGGGCTCGCCACCATGGCGGTCTGGATCGTCGTTGTGGTCCTGCCGCTCGCGCTGGTACTGGCAGTGCTGCTGGCGATCGGCTTCGTCATCCGCCGCATCCGCGGCCGGAGCCGGCGCGGTGAGGCGGCCGTGGCTTGATGAGGGACGTATTCCCGCCGACAGGAGCGTGATCCGCCGGGCGGTCCACCGCGAATAGTTGGTGAGACCGCCCCGGCATCCAACCGGATAGCAGGTCCACAGAGGGCAAGAGAGGCAGCCATGCGCGCCGGAACGTTCTGTTTCGCCATGCTCGTCGCAGGGGTAGTCGCCGCCGGATGCTCGAGCGCTTCCGCGACGCCGTACAACTACAACGGCACGTACGGAGCCGCGGCTACCGCGGCATCGGCGCCGATGGCCAGCAGCGCGGAAGGAGCTCCGTTCGTATCCGCGGGCGGGACCGCTGCCCCTACCTCGGCCGCGGCCGCTCCCGGCAACGCGTCGGCAATCGAGAACCAGATCGTGAAGACGGGCACGATCCAGGTCCAGGTGGCCTCCATTGACGATGCCGTCGCCCGCGCCACGGATCAGATCCACGCCATGGGTGGATGGCTGGCTGCCTCCGACCGGGCCATGGATTCCACGAGCCAGATGGGCTCGGTCACGTACCGAATCCCGGTCGACCAGTTCGAGAACGCCCTGGCCGCCATGCGCAAGTTCGGCACCAAGGTGCTCTATGAGCACACCGAGTCGACCCCGGTCGGTGGCAAGATCGTCGACCTGAAAGCGCAGATTGCCAACCTTCAGGCCAGCGAGACGGCGATCCAATCGATCATGAGCAAGGCGACGACGATCACCGACGTTCTGACCGTCCAGCAGCGCTTGTCCGATGTCCAGGGCCAGATCGAGGAACTCTCCGGCCAGATGACCGGCCTGACCGACCAGGCGTCCTACAGCACGCTGACGGTCCAGTTCGTCGTCCCATACACGGCCCCCACCGCGTCACCCTCCCCGACCGTCTCTCCCAGCCCAACCCCCGTTCCGTGGAGTGCCGCCGACCAGGCGGGCCAGGCAACCGGCTCCCTCCGCGAAGTCGGCCAGGCCGGAGCCACAGCCCTGATCTGGGTCGTGATCCTGTTCCTGCCGATCCTGGTGGTATCGATCCTCGTGATCGTGCTGCTCGCCTTCGCAGGCCGGAGGCTCGACGTCTACCGGCGGCGCTGGCTGCCCTTCACGGTCGCTCAGCCGGCGCCCGGCTACTGGAGTCAGCACCAGCCGCAGCCGTATGCCGGCCAGCCGGTCCAGAATCCGCCGGCTACGACTCCGGTGGAACCGCCCAAGCCCTGATCAGTCCAACGCCGACGGCCGCGGCCCAGCGGCCGTCGGCTCCTGCGGCCGATGACTCTCAACGGCCGCAGGAACGTCAGACGGCGACCGGAATCAACCCCGTGTCGCCGTCTTACGTTCTACGAGCTGGATGGCTTCGCGGAGCCTGCTGAGAGTCTCGCCATCGACGGCGTCCGGACCGAGATAGGGGCCCAGCCGCTCCAGGATGTCGACCACGAGTCCGAAGAAGACGCCGGCGTCGGCCAGGAAGAACTGCGGCTCGTTGTTGTAACGGACCAGGGTCAGCCGGCCCTGCAGCACTTGGCGCTCGTCGGCATGGGCAATCTGGGTCGAAAAGTTGTGGCCCTGGATGCCATCGGGGTTGTTCAGGTAGTTGAGGGCGTTGTCGATCGCCAGGCCGAACCGCGCTCGCCACGCCACCATCCGCTCCTGGACCTCGGGCGGAATTCGGACCTCGGCCGTCTCGTCGAACACTTCCGGCGTGACGGTCAGCAGGCCGACCAGAGTGGCACCCGCGCGAGCCCCGAGCATCACCTGCAGCGACCGTTCGAGGGTGAAGACCTCCGAGTCGAAACGAGGGCTGGTGATGACGTCGGTCAGCAGGTCCTCGACGTTGTCGAGCACACCCGGCTCGGCCAGGGCGTTGGCCAGATGGAGGGTCTCCTCCTTGAACAGGAACTTCTCTTCGTGGTCGAGCATGGGGCTCCTATCCCGAGCGGCGTTGCGGTTCCGCGATGCCAGTCGGCTCGGGTGGCAGCGGCAGAAATCAGCCCCGGGATCGTAGCACCGCCCCGCCCGTCCAGGTGCCAGCGCCCGGAGCCGGCCGACTGAACAGCCACGCACCACGCCCGCCGTCCGACCGAACCGCCACGCAAGCGTGGCCTTAGGCCGAGGCGCCGGAGAGCACTGGCCAGGCAAGCCTGGCCTTAGCGAGCGCACCCGATGGTGCGTGAGCGAGGAGCGCAACCGGCAGCGTGCCAGCTTCGCTGGCCCACGGCATTCGGCCGCCTGACGGCGGGCGTTAAGCGACCCCGGCGTGAGGGGGTACGCCGGGGTCGCTACGGGATGAGCAGAACTAGAGTTTACGGGTACAGACCACGCAGCGACGTGGCGTCGGCGACCCGCTGGACTGCCAGCATGTAGGCCGCGGTTCGCATGTTGACCTTCTCCTTCAAGCTTATCTCGAGCGTGCTGGCGAAGGCCCGCATCATGATCCGGCGCAGTTTCTCGTTGACCTGGTCGACGCTCCAGAAGTCGCGATCCAGATCCTGGACCCATTCGAAGTAGCTGACCGTGACACCGCCTGCGTTGCAGAGGATGTCGGGGATGACGAACTTGCCGTTCTTGTAGAGGATCGCGTCGGCCTCGGGGGTCGTCGGTCCGTTGGCCGCTTCGCCGATCAATCGAGCCTGAATTCGACCGGCGTTGCGAGCCGTGATCTGATTCTCGAGAGCCGCCGGGATGAGGATATCGCAGTCGAGTTCGAGGAGTTCCTCGTTGCTGATGTCCTTGGTTCCGGGGAACCCGCAAACAGTGTGGTGTTCCTTCTTCCAGGCCAGGATCGCGTTCGGGTCGAAGCCGTCCGCCTTGAAGATCCCGCCAGTCGAGTCGCTGACGGCGATGATCTTGCTGCCCTGGGCGTGGAGGAGCTGCGCCGCAATGGCGCCGGCATTGCCAAAGCCCTGGACGGCGACGCGGCACTTGGGCAGTTCCATGCCGAGATGCTTGGCGGCGTCGAGCAGCGTGTAGACCGCGCCCTGAGCCGTGGCTTCGTTTCTGCCTTCGGAGCCGCCGAGAGCGATCGGCTTGCCCGTCACCACGGCCGGGCAGGTGTACCCCATATGCATGGAGTACGTGTCCATGATCCAGGCCATCGTCTGAGAGTTGGTGTTCACGTCCGGGGCCGGGATGTCCTTCTCGGGCCCGATGAGGATGCTGATCTCTGTTGCGTAACGTCGAGTCAGACCCTCGATCTCGCGCAGGCTCAGCTTCTTGGGATCGACAATGACGCCGCCCTTGCCGCCCCCGAACGGGATGCCGACAACGGCGCATTTCCAGGTCATCCACATCGCCAGAGCCTTGACCTCATCGAGAGTCACGTTCTGGTGGTAGCGGATACCGCCCTTGGCCGGTCCGCGGCCGAGGTTGTGCTGGACCCGGAAGCCGGTGAAGACCTGAACGGAGCCGTCGTCCATCTTTACGGGGAAGTGGACCGTAAGCTCGCGTTTCGGTTCGCGCAGGACTTTGCGCAGTCCCGGGGAGAGATTGAGGTGCTCTGCAGCCAGATCGAACTGGCTCTGGGCGACGTCCCAGGCGTTGATCGCGGCTGCGATCTGCTCTGTCGCCATCGGCCGGATACCCTCCATTGCCGCGTCCGTCATATCGCGGGCGGCGCCCCGGTCAGATGTGTCTCATCCGGCCGAAAACACCTACTGCGGGACGGGCCCGACGATGTCGCGGCGGCCTTCCGAAATCGAACCGGGAAGCGGCGCCACGGGTTCCACTTGACCGCAGTATAGACCTCTCGACAATCCGCGCCATCGACCCGTTGGCATCGGTGCACAGGCCGATTGGCCTAACGTTTCGGTAGACAAATGCCGTATCAGCGGAAGAATTGTGAGCGATTCGACGCGATAGCCTATCGGGTTTGACCGGCCTCGAGCAGGACCACGGCCCCCAGCGCGCCCGGGCCGATATGCGTGCCGATGACCGGCCCGATTACCTGCGCGGTCACGAGAGTGGGCGCCGGGGCAAGCAAGCGGGCGACCAATTCTTCGCGGAACTCGGCCACCGGCGCAGGCGGCGAATAGAGGATATGCACCTCTCTCACCGGACGCGCGGTCAGCAGCTCGATCACGCGATCTCTTGCTTTGCTGCGCGTGCGGGGCTTGTCGGCCAGCTCCACCACACCCTCGTTCACGGTGATGATCGGCTTGACGGAGAGCAAACCGCCGAGGGCGGCTTGAGCGGCGCTGATACGACCGCCCTTGCGCAGGAATTCGAGCGAATCGAGAGCAACATACAAGTCGATCGACCTGGCGTCTTCCGTCAGGCGAGCTGCGATCTCCGCCGCGGCGACCCCGGCCGACGCCATCTCGGCGCCGCGCATGACGAGCAACCCGATGCCCAGGCAGGCCGTTCGTGAATCGACGATGTAGATCTCGCGATCCGGCAGCATCTCCTTCGCCATCTGGGCGCTCCGGATCGTGGCCGACAGCGTGTCGGAGAGACCCACGTAGACGATGCTGTCCGCGCCTTCGGCGAAGGCCCGTTCGAAGGCTATCTTGAACTGGCCCGCGCTCGGGGCGGCCGTGTGCACCGGCGGGCATCCCGGCTCGATCAGGCGGCGCCAGAACTCCTCGGGAGTCAGCTCGTCCGGAGACAGGAAGCCCGTGCCACCGAACGAAACCGTCAGCGGGACCTGGCTGATGTGGTAACGCGAGATCGTCTCCGGCGTGAGATCCGATCCCGAATCGGTGACGAGGGCGACTGTCATCGGTCCTCCTTGGTGGCTGCCTCGGGTCCCCGCGGTCGAAGCCCGGCCGTCGCATCCATGATGACGACTTCGTGGGCACGCAGATTCAGCAGTGCGCCCATACCGATTGCGAGCAGGCCCACCGTGGCGACGATCAGCCCGTCGATGCCCTTCCACGATGCAGCGATGCCGCCCACGACAGCCCCGATAACCTGGCCGACGCCGAGGAAGACCGAATACAACCCCATGATTGCGCTGCGGTCGGCCTCGAAACCCTCGGTGACGTCGGCCAGGAGACCCAGCGCCGCCGGCGTCGCGCCAGACAGCGTGAACAGCGCCACCGCCGCGATAACGCCCAGGGCGGCCAGCAGCGGTACGGAGATGCCGCCCAGGTGGTTGATCGCCAGGACGTCGACGGTTATCACGCAGAAAGCGCCCACGCCCATCAGCATCATCGTGGTGCGGCGGAACCGCGCGTAGACCATGCCCCAGAAGAGCAAGCCGGCGCCGAAGATGACTGCCAGAACCGCCTCGCCGATGCCGATGGTCGTAGCCGAGACGCCCTGCATCAGGAACTGGCTCGAGTCCGTGATATTGCCCTTGAGGAGGAGCGGCGCCTGAAGTGCCCACAGCCCCAGGATGGCGTTGATCGAGAGCCACGTCGGCACGAACAGCAGAACCTTCCGGCTCGTCGCGATGCTCCAGTAGCGCGACATGGCTCCGGCCGTCCGGCGAACGGGATCGGGCCTGGCGATCGGAGGCGGGCTGGCTCGCCGGACTTCCGAGACGCCGTATGCATAGAGGGCGAGAGCGACGAGGTAGAGACCGCAATCGAGGAAGAACGCTGTTCGGCCGAAGGCGTCCCAGAGGAATCCGGCCATGGCGGGCCCGACGGCCAGCATTCCGCCCAGGGAGGCAAACTCGAAGAGAGATACGACTCGGCCGCGCAACCTCTCGTTACCTTCAGTTTCCGCGGCAATGAAGCCGAGAGTCGACGGAATCGATGCTGCCGTGGAACTGCCCTCGAGGAGGCGGGTCACGAACAGCACAGGAATGTGGGTGGTCAGAGCGGTCATGAATACGGCGATTGAACCGAAGATCGGTCCCAGCAGCATGATGACCTTGCGGCCGTACCGGTCGGCGAGGACGCCGAACACGATGGCTCCCGTCAACTCGGTGGTGTAGAACCCGCCGGTGAGGAGCGAGATCGTCCCGGGACCCGTGCCCTTGTTGCGAGTCAGCTCGTCGATCAGGAAGACGAGCATCACGCCGGTAATCGCCGTGCTGACGCGCAGCACGAACGTGGCCAGGAGCATCGAGGCGATCGAGCGATTCATGGGTTGATAGCCTAACGGCTGTGCAATTGCAGGGGGCGCGGGGACGGCATGTCCGGCGGGAGCGGTCGGAGGGGGCCACAGGGGGGCCGGGCCTATACTCGGGCCTGCCGGTGGCTTGTCGCGCTCACGTCGCCCCTGCCACCGGTGCGGCCCGGCGGCACATTAGTGATGGCGTGGGCGCACCGGACGCGGCCATCTGCCGGCCCAGCCCCTTGCGCGAGGGAGCCGGGCCCCGCATCATCCATTCGAAGTATTTGTAGGAGGAGACGGCATGCCATCGCGCCGTGTCCAACCCTCCCCCGCTGCCGAGCCCGTCGCCCCGGCCCGCGCCGATTCACGTCGAGAGCGCGTTCAGGAACTCGTGACCGACAGGATGTCGAACCTGCCTGCCGTCGCCAGGGTCGACACGCCGACCAGACGCCGTGCCGGCGTCTTCCGTCGCGCCATCCGCCACGAAATCAGACGCATCGAGGACCCGCGCCGCCTGACGATGATGGTCCTTCTGGGCGTGGCCGGCGGCCTCGTTCTGGCCGGACTTCTCGCCCGCGGTGAGGCGGCCGGAGCGGACACTCGCGCTTACTGGGCGGCCGGCCGGTTGTGGCTGAGCGGCGGCGACCCGTATCACCCGCTCGGGCCCTTCATGCCGTACGTGTACTCGCCCTGGATGCTGCCGCTCTTCGTGCCGTGGTCGATCCTGCCCTGGGACGTGGCCTGGTTCGTGTGGCGCGGCGCCACCATCATCGCGCTGCTGTGGAGCGTCCATTGGGCGTACACGCGCCGGCCGATGACGACCGCGATCTTGCTGGTCCTGTTGGCCTTCCCGCTCGCGGCGAACCTTGATACGGGCAACATCAACCTACCCCTGACACTGCTCCTGTTTGGAGCGCAGTTCTCGGGACCGGCGATGGCCGGATTGCTGTGGATGGTCGCGACGACCGTCAAGTGGGTGCCGGCGGTCTTCTGGCCGTTCATCTCGCCTCGCGGACGGCTGTGGGGACTTGCATGGTTCCTGCTGGCCGTCATCCTGACCGCGGTGACGTTGCCGGCGACGCTCACCCAGCTCCAGGTGCTGTTCTCGTTCCAGCGCCCGCTCCGCGTCGACTACCTGGTCTTCATCTGGGGCATCGTGCCGTGGGCCTGGCGCCACCCCGAGGCATTCCGCTGGCTGATGCCGTCTACCTGGCCGGGCGCGGCACAGGCCGGCGCGGCGGCGGCGAAGCTGTGGCACGTCCACTGGCAGCGCAGCCCGGAACGAACGACCGAGACTCTTCGGCGGGTCGTGCGCGCCCGGCTGCGAACCTTCTTGGGCCTGGGCGCCTGAGGCCCGGAGCCGCCCGCACCGCCACCCTGCCCGTTGGCGCATGGTTGATGCGTCTCGACTGGTCGCACCGGTGCCGGAATTGCGCTCTGGAGGGCCAGCATGAGTCCGATGCCGGAGATCGATCCCCTCCACGCCACAAGGCCGGCCACGCTGCTCGTCGCCGACGATGAGGCGATGGCTCGAAACCTCCTACGCCGAATCCTCGAGCCTGCCGGGTATACCTTGAGGCGGCAGCCTCGCCTTCAGAAGCGCGCGGAGGTCGAGGCGCGACTGGCCGAGGGCCGGAGCACGTGACCCCGATATCCGGGCACGAAACCGGCTGCCTCGAGCGGCTCTCGCCAACGTGACGCGGCGACCGGCTCGCCGTCGATCCGGGAGAGAACCAGCTCTCGGAACCGCCCGTCCTCGACCGGGGCGGAGAGCGCGGTGAAGGCCGTCTGCGCGACGGCCGGATCATCGGACGCCGGCAGAGTCTGGAGCGAGTGGCCGCCCCGCTCCAGGTAGAGCGCCGCGGCCCCGTCGACCAGGACCACGTAGGCGCCGGCGGCCCGCTGCAGAGGCCGGCGGTCGGCGTCGCCACGACGCGGCCATGCCAGCGCCGCTCCGTATGGATTGGCCGGATCCGCGGCGGCGACGAGATAGACCGCGACCCGCCCGCCGTCACCGGGCGTCCACGCCTCGCGCATCGACCGCAGCCGGTCCACTGCCCCGGGTAGAGCGAACTGCGCCGCCCCGAGACCGTCGACGAAGTAGCCCCGCCTGATCCGGCCCGACTCCTCCATCGCCCGCAGGATCGGGTAGACGGCGCTGAACCCACCGATGACCTCTTCCGACGCCACGGCCTCGCGGGTCAGGACGCCGTAGCGATCGAGCAACGCCACCGCCAGAGAGTGGAGTTGTGCCGTGGCCGTGCCGGCCGCCGCGGCCGCTGTTGCGGTGGCCGCCGCACTAACCGTGGCCGTTGCTCCGGCCCCCGCCGCGGCCGTGGCTCCCGCCGCGGCCGCGGCCCCCGCCCAGCCCGGGGCCGCGTCGGCCTGTCCTCGACCATCCACCAGCGACCAACGCCCCGCGGCTTCCGGCGGGCCCATCTGCAAGCGGCCGGGCCGCGGACGGCGCTCTCCGGACGGTCTCCGCCAGCGCAGCGCCCGGAGTGGCGCGAACGTGTCGTTGGTGACCAGCCCGGCCCAGACCAGGTTCCACAGGGCGTCGAGCACCTCGCGTTCCGGCGCGGCGCCGGCCGCAGGCGCGAACTCGCGATAGAACGATGCCCCACGGTTCCCCAACCGCTCCAGCAGCCGCTGCCCGAGCTCACCGGGAGGCGAAGCGCCATCGACGGCTGGGGCCCTGCGCGGCGCCGCCCGGCCGGGGCGGTACAGCACGATTCGACCGTCGTCGCGGCCGAGGCTGCCGCCGCCGACCCAGGCCACTTCGCCGAGTGCGCCCAGCTCGTCGAGCAGTCGCGGCTGGTAGCCGGGGATCCTGGCCGGCAGTACGTCACGCTCCAACACCGATGCCGGAACCGGAACCCCCGCCAGCTGGTCGACGACTTCGGCCAGCCGCTCCAGGGCGGTCTCGCCGCGCAGCACGGCATCTGCCGGGCCGCCCACCGGCCGAACGCCCTGCCAGGCGGGCAGGAACCGCGCCAGCACGACCTGCTCGACCGGCTCCACCTCGCGGCGCAGACGGGCCAGGGAGCGGCGCCGGAGCTGGCGCAGCACTTCCGGGTCGCACCACTCGCGCTGCGTTCCGTCCGGCCGGAATTCGCCGCGCAGAATCGTGCCCGCCTCCAGCAGGCCCTCGAGCGCCGCCTCGACCGGCGGAACCGAGACCGCCCAGCGAGCGGCCACTTCAGGGGTGTGGAACGGGCCGTGGCTGCGGGCCCAGCGGGCCACGAGCCCGCCCAGCGCGCCATCCGCCGGAGCCAGGAACGCCGTCGGAATACCGACCGGCAAAGCCACGCCCAGACCGTCGCGGTAGCGCGCGGTGTCTTCGATCGCTATCCAGCGGGTCTCGCCCGCGATGCGCAACGAAACGGCCCGCCGCGAGCCTTCCAGCGCGGTCAGCCACTCCGTCGCGGCGGCCGGCTCTGTGATGCGCGCCGCCACCTCTTCGGCCGTCAGATCGCCCAGCCGGCGCAGCAGGTCGTGGAGAGCATCCACCGACCGGGCAGCCCGTTCCGGCACGAGTGCCTGCAGAACCAGCTCGAGGTCGGCCAGGGCCGCCGGGTCGATCAGGTCGCGCAGCTCCTCCTGTCCCAGCAACTCCCTCAACAGGTCGCGGTCCAGGGCCAGCGCACCGGCACGCCGCTCGGCCAGAGGGGCGTCGCCTTCGTACATGTACGCGGCCAGATAGTCGAAGAGCAGCGAGCCCGCAAAGGGCGAGGCCGCGACCGTCTCCACTTGCCGGACCTCGATCTCACGTCGGGCGACGCCGCCCAGGACTTCGCGCAGGGCCGCCAGGTCGAACAGGTCCGCAAGGCACTCACGATACGTTTCTACGATGATCGGGAAGGAGCCGTAGCGGCTCGCGACCGCCAGAAGCCCGGCGGACCGCTGCCGCTGCTGCCACAGCGGTGTCCGCGACCCGGGACGGCGGCGGGGCAGCAGGAGCGCCCGGGCCGCGTTCTCGCGGAAGCGAGCGGCGAACATCGCCGAGGTTCCGAGCCGGCCGACAACCAGATCCTCGACCTCCTCTGCGGACGGAAATAGCACCGCGGCGATGGCATCGACGTCGCCGGCGGCCTCGCCTTCGGGCAGCCTGATGGCTATGCCGTCGTCCGACCAGATCGTTTGGGCCCCACTGCCGAACTGGCCCTCCAGCCGCGATTCGACCGCCAGCGCCCAGGGCGCGTGGACCCGCCCGCCGAAGGGCGTCAGGACGACGACGCGCCAGTCGCCCAGCTCATCTCGAAAACGCTCGACGATGATCCGGCGGTCTGTGGGAAGCGAACCGGCGGCATCGCGTTCGTCGTCCAGATAGCCCAGGACGTTGTCGGCAGCCAGCTCGTCGAGGTCGTGGTGCTCGAGAAGCCGCTTCCGGGCCCTGGCGCGGCCACGTTCGCCTCCGGCCAGGTCGTCTTCCAGCAGTCGCACGAACTCGCCCAGGGCCCGGCCCAGTTCGATCGGCCGGCCGAGCCCGTCGCCGTGCCAGAAGGGGATCTTGCCGGGCACGCCGGGCGCGGGTGAAACTACGACACGATCGGGCCGGATCTCCTCCAGCCGCCAGCTCGTGGCCCCGAGCGCGATCACCTCGCCGACACGAGACTCGTACACCATCTCCTCGTCGAGCTCGCCNNCGGCTCTCGTACACCATCTCCTCATCGAGTTCGCCGACCCGGCGCCCGGGCGTGCCCGCCTCGCCGACGTGGAAGACCGGATAGAGGCCTCGATCCGGGATGGTGCCGCCGCTGGTGATGGCGACCGTCCGTGCGTCGCGCCGGCCCTCGACCCGGCCGGTCTCTCGGTCCCAGGCCACTCGCGCCTTGAGCTCCGCGAACTCGTCCGACGGATAGGCGCCGGCAAGCATCCCGAGAACGGCCTCGAACGCGTCTCGCGTCAGGGTCTCGAACGGCGCCGCGCGGCAAACCGTGTCGAAGAGTTCGTCCGCCGTCCAGGCCTCGCGAACGGTCATGGCCACGATCTGCTGGGCCAGAACGTCGAGCGGGTTCCGGGGCAGTCGGGTCTCCTCGATCTTGCCTTCGTGCATCCGGGCCGTGACCACGGCGGTTTCGAGGAGATCGCCGCGGTACTTGGGGAAGAAGACGCCCCGGCTCGGCTCCCCGACCTGGTGACCGGCTCGTCCGACCCGCTGCAATCCGCTGGCCACGCTCGGCGGCGACTCGACCATGATCACGAGGTCTACTGCGCCCATGTCGATGCCCAGCTCGAGCGAACTCGTGGCAACGATCGCCGGCAGCCGTCCGGCCTTGAGCTCTTCCTCGATCTGGACCCGCTGCTCGCGTGCGAGCGAGCCGTGATGGGCTCGCACCAGTTCCTCGCCTGCCAGCTCGTTGAGCTTGTTGGCCAGCCGCTCGGCCAGCCGGCGAGAGTTGCAGAAGACGATCGTGGAGTGGTGCTCGCGGATGAGTTGCAGGATCTGCGGGTGGATTGCCGGCCAGATACTGCGACGTGCCTCCGGCCCGACTGTCGCGTCACCGGGCTGCTCGCCGGGCGGCCGCATCTCGCCGGGCTCGGCCATGTCCTCGACCGGCACGCGGACCGACAGCTCGAGCGTCTTGCGCGAGCCCGTGTCCACGATCTGGACTTCCCGCGACTCCCCCGCCCGGCCCGGCCCCACGCCGCCGAGGAATCGGGCGATCGTTTCCACCGGCCATTGCGTCGCCGAAAGCCCGATCCGCTGCGGCGGCCGGGCGGCCAGCTTCTCCAACCTCTCGAGGCTGAGGGCGAGGTGCGCGCCTCTCTTCGTTCCCGCCAGTGCGTGGACCTCGTCGACGATGACGTACTCGACGCCCCGCAGGATCTCGGCCGCGCCGCTGGTCAGGATCAGATAGAGCGACTCGGGCGTGGTGATCAGGATGTCCGGCGCGTGGCGGACGAGCTGGCGCCGCTCGCCGGTCGGGGTGTCTCCGGTCCGGACGCCGACCTCGATCTGCGGCAGCGGCTCGCCCCGATTCCCGGCCGCCAGGCGGATGCCGGCCAGCGGCGCCCGCAGGTTGCGCTCGACGTCGTAGATCAGGGCCTTTAGAGGCGAGACATACAGGACACGGACTGTTGCGGGCGCTTCACGCGTCGCCACCGGGCGCGGCTCACGAGCCAGCCGGTCCAGCATCCACAGAAAGGCGGCCAGAGTCTTGCCGCTACCGGTGGGGGCGTGGATCAGGGTGTGGCGGCCGGCCGCGATGCTCGCCCAGCCGCCGACCTGGGCCGGAGTCGCAGCGGCGAAGGCGGAGCGGAACCAGTCCGCGACGGCGGGACTGAATGGCTCCAGCGGGTCGCCGCGCGGGGGTGTCGGCGTGGTCGGGGCAGTCACGAGGGGCAGTATATTCGGCGTCGCGCCAATAGATCATGCGTTCTATGTCGGCCGATCAGGTCGCCGGCATCAGCCTCTCGCCGACGACCTTGGCCACGTGGCGGATGATCTTCCAGCCGGCAGCAAAGCCGCGGTCGTGGTCGGTATAGACGGAGAGGATGTACGTCTCCCCGCCCAGAGTCACGATCCCGGACGTATTCACAACAGACGTCCCGGTGCCGTCGAGGGCCGTGGTCCAGCCATCCTTCATCGCGATCGTCGCCCCCGCCGGACTGCTGTCGCCGATCCCAACTCTGCCCGCGGAATCGATGTGTTGCATGTATCCGAGAGCCTGCGCCCGATGCTTGTCGTTGAGGACGGTGCCCTCGTGGAGCTTGGTCAGCAGGGCGACCATCGTGGCCGGCTTGATGGTGCTGTGGCCCCACCAACCCGGCTTGTTCGGCACGAGTCCGGAGATGCCGACGCTCTTCATGAAGGCGTTGATCCCCTTCTGCGCCCCGATCTCCTCGTACAGCGCCTCAGCCGAGGTGTTGTTCGAGTTCTCGATCATGGTGCGCAGTAGCGAGAGTTCGTGCGTCGTCGGCTCACGCTTCTTGGCCTCGATCTGCGAGAAGAACGTGAGCATGATCGGCACCTTCACGGAGCTGGCGCAGAAGTAGGAGAGGTCCGCGTTGTATGTGTAGGTCACGTGCCGCGTGACGTCGTACGCATCGACGCCGATCCGAGCGCCGAGCCCTGAGAGGTACTCGGCCAGGTCCTCGTCCAGTGCGTCTACCCCGGCCGTCGTCTGGCTGGTCGACGGCGTGGTCAAGGTCACGGACGACGCCAGTAACCAGCCCGTCGCATGCCGCCCGGAAGTACTCCAGTCGGCCTCGTACCAGAGGTTGCCCTCGACCTGCGCCGACTTCGAGGTGAGCGTGATCGGGAAGTTGGGTCCCAGATGAACCTGCACTGCGCCCTCATCGCTCGCCTTGGCGTACATCTTCACGTCCTTGGTCGTCCACGCCGGTCCGGAAGTTCTGGGCGTAGGCGTGGGCGTGGCGGTCGGGGGGTAGCTCGGTGGCGGCGAGAACGTGTCGGCAGTCGCGGCCGTTGCCGCGGGCGGGGGCGTCGGCGATGCCTGGGCGGTCGGCCCGCACGCCAGACACGCGCAGGCTAGAACCGCCAGAAGACACCCATACCGACGACGCATTGCCACCCTCGAATCCATCGGGCCGCTGCGAAGAAGCCTCGGCACCCGATATGCGGCCATTATGACCAGGACCTCAGTGGCAATGTGGGCGATCGGCCGACGGCCGGGCCGTACACAAAGAGAGACGACGAGCCTTTCGGCTCGCCGTCTCGATGTGCAGGGAGGAATTCGGGACGGATCTCCCCGCTCTGGTTTGCGGAATAACTACCCCAGGGCGTACTTGACGACCGGGACCTTCTGCACGATCGCGAGCTTGGCGACGACGGTGTCGAGGGCGTAGGCGCCGGCTCCGGTGATGGCGATGGCAACTGCGGCCAGGCCGTACATGAACTGCTCGTTGAACGGGCCGTTCGCGAAGCTCCAGTTCGAGACGAAGAGGAGCGTCATCAGGAGCGTGCCCATGACCGCTGAGAAGCGGGTCGCGAGGCCCAGGATGAGTGCGACGCCGATCGCGATCTCACCGAATACGACGAGTGTGTCGAAGAGCGAAACGAGAGAGCCGTTGCCGGCGATGCTGACCCAGAAGCTGTGGGTCGGGTTGACGATCGCCTTCGCGTCGCTGCCGAGCCAGGCACCGGTGGTGCCGAACTTGAGGTAGGACATCGAGGTGAACGGCACGCCGCTCGCCCACATGAAGAACTTGTCCAGTCCGGCGAATGCAAAGCCGAGTCCCAGCCCTGCCCGCAGGATGAAGATTCCGCGATCCTTCGTATCCATCGTTTGTCCCTGCACCTTTCGCTGACGGTCCGCGATCCCGGATGTCCCTGGATGCCAGACCAATGAACTCGATGGATCGAATGTAGACGGACTTAGTATTCGTGAGGGGTGCCGTAAGTCCCGATACAGATGGGCCGGTCGGACTCTTAAACACTACGGGACTACGTATTTGTTGTTTAGAGCAAGTCTCAGGCCCTGTTGGCGGCGTTTGCGGGTCACCACCGAGCCGGCCGCGTGCCGGGCCGCGCGGGCGTGCGGATCCGACCTAGAGGCCTGCGAGCCACTCCCCGATGCGGTCGTGGAGAGCCGGCGTGGCCGCCGGGGGCAAGTGGACGGCGACGAAGGCGTAGCGATCGACGGCGACGACCCGGTCCGGCGCCGGGCGACTGGTCATCGCGGCGCCGAGGGCGAGTTTCTCGGCCACTCCCCGGCGCAGCGCCCGCGGCAACGGATCGACCGGATCGCGCTCGGCGACGGTGTGGAACGCGACCAGGGCGCGGTTCCGGCGGTCCGTTTCGCCGATCAGGGCATGCAGCATGGACGCGGCCACACCCCGGCGCCGCCACTCCGACGCCACGCCCAGCGCCACGAGCCGGTCCACTCCCTCGATCGGGGACGGCGCCGCAAGCGTGACTCCGACCAGCCAATCCCCCGCGACGGCAGCGGTGGCGACTGCGCCGTCCAGCAGGGCGTTCCGCAGGATCTCCTTCGCGGCGGCAGGGTCGAACGGGGCCATGACGCGTGGAGCCAGCCTGAACCGGTCGAGCTGGGCCGGATCGAGCAGGGCGATCAGCGTCGGCGCGGCCTCCCGGGCCCCGGTGGCCGGCGGCGCTTCTGCCGCCGGCGCTGCGCCGGTCGTGGTGGCCGCCGCCGGGTCGTCGAACCGCCACCAGCCCCTGTCTCCGGCAACGCGCAGCAGGGCCGGCACCAGGGCGGTTCGAACAAGATCGACCGTCTCCTTCGCTCGCTCGGACGCCATCGCGCTGATCGAATCTGCCGGCGGCAGGCCGGCGGCGTCATCAAATGTTTCGGGCAGAGGGGCTTCGTGCCACCGCTCGGCGTCGCCCGCCCACTTCGCTCGCCATACCTCCGGCAAGGCTGCGGGCGTTTCTCGATGCGCGCCCGCCAGCCAGGTCAACGCCCAGACTCGCGGCACGACGCGATATACGGCGTATCCACCTCCGCCGGTGGCCAGCCATCTGCCGCGTGAATATAGATGAGTAATTAGATCAACAATTCGCGCCGCTTCGCCCTGCACGGTCGTCGTCAACGACAGGTGAGCGAGTGGATCCCAGAAGTGGCCGTCTGAGCCGTGCTGGCTGACGACGATATCCGGGCCGAAGGCTGCGGCCAGGGGAGGAACAACGGCCACGACCGCCGCCAGCCACGCGTCGGGACCCGCAAGCGGCTCGAGCGGGACGTTGACCGATGTCCCCGCGGCAGTCCCCTCCCCCATCTCGTCGACGAAGCCGCTGCCGGGGAAGAGCGACCGGCCGGACTCGTGGAAGGAGATCGTCATCACTCCCGGGTCGGTGTAGTGGAGTGCCTGGACGCCGTCGCCGTGATGGACGTCGAAGTCGAGGTACAGGACGCGCAGACCGTCACGCCGCGCTCGGGCGATGGCGAGGGCAACGTCGTTGTAGATGCAGAAGCCGCTCGCCCGCGCCGCCATGGCGTGGTGGAGTCCGCCGCCGGGGTGAAACGCATGCTCGACGTCGCCCCGCAGGATCATCTCCACGGCTCGGATCGAGCCGCCGGCAACCGTGGCCGCGGCCTCGTGCATGCCGGGGAATGCGGGGTCGTCGCCGGGCCCAATGCCGGCTTCGGGCGCGGAGGCCAGACGGGCGGCTCGCCTGCCCGAGGCGCCGGTGGCGGCCGACGCCTCCGCCGAGATCCGCCGGACCGTGGCGATGTATTCGGGCGAGTGGAGCCTGGCCAGCTCCTCGTCCGATGCCGGTTCGGGCGCAAGACCCGGCTCGGCGCCAACGGCCCGCAACAGTTCTATGCCCGGCCCGAACCGTCGCGGGCTGAGCGGGTGCATCGACCCAAAGTCGTATTCGAGCGATCGAGGCCCGTAGACGAGAAGCGGCCCCTCGGGCCCGGAGGACGGCGAATGCGACGGCATGGTCGAATGATCGCGCGGCCGGCGGCCCGGCGCCCGGCGAAAACTCGACCGCCCAGCGGCCGGTCCACGCGCTGGGTTACGCTGCCGTCATGAGTATTGCCGAGACCGCGTTCCTGATC
Organism: Chloroflexota bacterium; assembly: GCA_003171035.1. Taxonomy (GTDB): domain Bacteria; phylum Chloroflexota; class Limnocylindria; order Limnocylindrales; family CSP1-4; genus Fen-1039. The sequence continues at coordinate 19,191 of PMXR01000090.1, read as the reverse complement.
CGCCTCGTCCGTCCCGACGAGTACGAAGCGCTGGGCGACCTGACCGTGGCCGCGTACCAAACCATCCCCATATTCACGCCGGAGCAGGAGGCCTACAACGTCCAGCTCCGCGACGTCGAGCGGCGCGCCACCACGTCTTGCGTGCTCGTGGCTACGACCCCCGCCGGAGAGTTGCTCGGCGGCGTCACTTACGTCAGCGGCCCCGAAGATCCGTATTCCGAGGAGCTGCGCGAGGGCGAGGCCGGGATCCGGATGCTGGCCGTGGATCCGGCACAGCGCGGTCGCGGCATCGGCCGGGCGTTGACCCAGGCCTGCCTCGACCGTGCCGCATCCGACGGCCGCCGGCGCCTGGTCCTGCACACCGGCACGTGGATGCCCGCCGCGATCCGGCTCTACGACCGGATGGGCTTCGTTCGTCGCCCCGAGCTGGACTTCACGGTGGTGCCGGGCGTCGACCTGATCGCATACGCGTACGAGCTGACCGGCGACGCCGAGTAGCTAGCCAGGGCTCGCGATCGTCGTCGGTCGTCGGCTGTCGGCTGTCGGCCGTCGGCCCTCGGCCCTCGGCCCTCGGCCGCGTCGGGCGCGTCGGGGCCAGGCGGGGCGGGGGCCCGCACGTTGGTCGGGCGAGGAGGCCGGGACAGGGTGGGGCTGAGCGGAGTGGTGTCGGGGGCCGTCGCGTCGGGGGCCGTCGCGTGACTTGCCGCATTCACACTACGCCGGCTTTGTGCAAACCCAGACCCCGGCGGACCAATCACGTATAGACGATTACCGAACAAATGGTTCCGCCCGCGAACAGAATCTGGCATTTAGCCGTGGAATAGCTTCGACGACGGCCTCGTTGGCAAGCAACGTGGCAGCGCAGCGCAGCCCGGCCCAGTTCGTGGTCGGGTCAAGTTGGCCCAATGTGCGGATGGTATGAACCTGGCAAGAACGGCTCGGGCTCGGGCTCGGGCCTGGGCCTGGCCCGGCCACCCGGCGACTCCCCAGGCCAGCTGGCCACCCGGCCACCCGGCGACTCCCCAGGCCACCCGGCCACCCGGCCACCCGGCCACCCGGCGACTCCCCAGGCCAGCCGGCCACGCGCCCCGGCCACTTACGCCACGCGCTCGCGGCAAACTCCGCGCCCACTATTCCGGCGAGGGCGCCGCACTCCCGGCGAGTGGTGCCGCGAGTACCTCGGTCGGAACGTGCTGCCCCCGCTGTCCGGAGGCGCCACCGCTGCCGACCTGGACCTTGCCGCGCAATATCGCAATTCCCGCAGCCACCTCGGCGACGAGTACGACGCCACCGTTCATGAGCAGCGCCACCGGAGTACCCCACAGGCCGCCGAACCCACCGGTGAGTCCGTTTCCGATCGGTGTCGAGCCTGAGAAGACCGTGGTGTAGACGCTCATGACGCGGCCTCGCAGAGGTCCCGGAACGGTGATCTGGACCAGGGAGTTGGCGCTGGCCGCGGTCGCGATCGCACCGACTCCGCAGAAGAAGACGGCCACGACTGCGATCGGGAGGAAGTGAGTGCTCGCCAGCACAAGCTCGGCAATGCCGAGCACGATTCCGCCGCCGATCAGCACGCGAAGCCGTGGCCGGGCAAGCGTTGCCACCGATAGCGCCGCAATCAGCGCGCCGGCGCCCATCGAGGCATAGAGAAGCCCGTACCCGTTGGAACCTACGCCCAGGGTCTGGGCGGCCATGACCGGCAGGACCACGTTGAAGTTCATGCCGAAGGTCGAGACCATGCCGATCACCGTGATCGCCAGCAGCACAAGCGGCGTATGCCAGACGTATCGCAGGCCTTCGGCCAGGTTCTCGCCGACGGCGCCGAGGCTGCGTGGTATCGCCAGCCTTTCGGCCGGCCGCAGTTCCGAGTCGCGCATCATCAGCAGCCCCACGACCACGGCGCCGTAGCTCAACCCGTTCAGGGTGAAGCACATGGCCGTGCCCACGACACCGATCAGAAGGCCGGCGACGGCCGGGCCTACGATCCGCGCCCCGTTGAAGACCGCCGAGTTGAGGGCGACGGCGTTGGCAATGTCTTCGTGCCCGACCATCTCGACGACGAAGGATTGCCGCGATGGCATGTCGACGGCGTTGACGAGTCCGAGCAGGAAGGCCAGAAGGAAGATCTGCCAGATGGCGATCACGCCGAAGTAGTCGAGCCCGCCCAGCGTGAGGGCCAGGATTCCGGCGATCGTCTGAGTGGCAATGACGGTCCGGCGCTTCGGCCAGATGTCGGCGATGATCCCGCCGAACAGGCCCAGGACCATGACCGGCATGAACTGGACCACGCCCAGGAGGCCGATGTAGACCACCGCCTGGTTCCAGCCGACGAGAGTGCCCAGCAGCCAGCCCAGGGCCAGGCTCTGCATCCACGTCCCGGTGACGGAGATCAGCTGCCCAAAGAAGAAGAACCGGAAGTTGCGATGGCGGAGTGCCCGGCCGGTTGCACCGATGCGCACCCGCCCACCGACGATCACCCGACCGCCTCGCGCGTCGGCGTCGCCCCGGCCTTGGGCGCGATCTCAGCCTTGAGCGCGATCTCAGCCTTGAGCGCGGCCCCCGCGGAACCCGCCATCTCCGCGGTCAGCGCCGCGATCTTGGCCTTCTCTCGAGTCACCCTTGCTTCCGTTTCGTCGACCATGGTCTGGAGCCGGCCGATTTTGGTTTGGAGCATCTGGATCTGGTGCTCGTATCGCGCGGCGCGGTCCCGCAGGATCTGCAGCCGCTCCGATGGATCGGTCGTGGCGTGGTAGGCCTCGTGGCCGCGCTCCCGCGCCACCTCGTCTTCGAGCAGCTGGGCGATCTCCGCCAGCGAGAAGCCGGCGTCGTCGCGCAAGCCCTTGATGAAGCGAAGCCGCTCGACGTCGGTGGTGTCGTACAGGCGGTAGTCGCCGTCGGACCGGGCGGCCGGGGTCAGCAGACCTTGCTCCTCCCAATACCGAACGGATCGTGGTGTGGCGCCGATCTGGGCGGCCACTTCCTGGATGCGCAGCAGCCCGGTCGTGGCCGGGGTCGTCTTCGTCTCCGTCATCGTTGCATCTTAACGCAACATTGCCGTTTACGTGAAAGTTCGGGTTGGGGCGGGCCGAGGGTGGCCGGGCGAGGGTGTGAAGTCTCCCTTGCGGGGTTCCCTTCCGGATCTGTCTTGGACAAGATCGCGGGAGTGATCGACCGGGTCAACTCCATTTTGGCCTCCGACCCTGAACTGGCCGCCAGGCCGAGGCTTCCGGGCTGTCGGCGCTCGGAGGGACGAACGAAGCCAGCGGCGTGATGCCTCCACCTCCATCCGGTTCGAGCTAGAGTTGGTGCGAGAGAATCTCAGGACCAGGTGGCCCGACCTGGACCAAAGACGCAAGCCGCACTCCTAGACACCTCGAGAACCCGCCTTTCGGACCGTTCGCTCGACTGGAGAGGGAGAGACGAATGAGAGATATGCAGGCCGCCCCGGGCGGTCTACGCCGCGGCAGCCGGAGGCGGGCGCCCGGGATCGCCGCATCGAGTAGATGGGCGCGCTGGTTCTCGGGGCTGGGATTGGCGATTGCCGTAGTCGGCTGCTCGAGCGCGGTCGCGACGCACTCGCTCGCATCGACATCGGCGCCCGGCGTCACTCCAGGTAGGTCTGAGACTTCGCCGAAACCGACCGTTGCGCCGCTGCCAAAGCCCACCGGCCGATCTGGCACGTTCACGGCCACTGCACCAACGAATCTACCTGCCCAGGGCCCGGCTGAGCCCGCGCTGTTGAAGAACGGCAAGGTGCTTGTCGTTGGCGAAGGTGCGGCGGTGCTCTATGACCCGATCACGGGACAATTCCGAAGTACGGGCGTGCCTGCCCCTAACCCTGGTGATTCGGACTTTCCAGGCATGGGGTTCGAGCCGAACGGGAACGAGACCCTGCTACTGGGCGATGGACGAGTGCTGACGCTCGGCACCTGGGACGCAGAGGTATACGACCCTTCGACCGGGGGCTTCTCCTTGGCGGGCCCTGAGACTTCCTCTCATGACGGCGGCGCTGTGGTGCTCTTGCTAGACGGGCGCGTCCTCGCGATTGGGGGCTCGGTTGACGACGTGGCGGAGTTCTCTGGGGCCAAAGTAGACATCTACGATCCGACGACCGGCAAGTTCACTCGCACGGGTTCAATGAAGACCGGCCGCGACAGCTTCACAGCAACCCGCGTGCGCGACGGTCGGGTCCTCGTCGCCGGCGGTGAAACGCAGGATACGGATGCAGGGCAGGTCTACTCATCAGCCGAGATATACGATCCCGCCACCGGCAAGTGGAGTCTTACCGGCTCCATGACGACACCACGCGACGAGGCGACTGCCACTCTTCTTGACAATGGCAAGGTGCTCGTCACGGGCGGCGAAGACGACGACGGCAACATCCTTGCTTCGGCAGAGCTGTATGACCCAACCACCGGCAAGTTCACGAAGACCGGGTCGATGTCGATAGCTCGCAGTCGGCAGACCGCCGCGCTGCTTCGCGACGGCCGCGTGCTAATCGCAGGCGGCTCGACAGCCGACGATCCGACGGACACCGCGGAGATATACGACCCCTCGCTGGGTACGTTCTCGCAGACGGGATCGATGACGGTGGCACGGTGGATTCCTTCGGCCGTAACCTTGCCAGACAGCAGCGTCCTGGTGGTCGGCAGCGCGGACACGCCGATATCCGCCGACCTGTACTGGCCATGAGCATCCGCGACCACCGACGCCTGCTGTTGTGACACGCTAGCTGTCACTCGCACCTGTCATGATTCGGGCATGGAAACCGCCCGCCTGGTACCACTTCCGTCGCAGTCGAGCCGCCCGCCGGCCGTTCGAGTCGAGTCGGACAGGCTCGTCATCGAGCATCTGGTGCTCGATGATTCGGCGTTGACGGCGTTCGTGGCCGATCGGCCTGCCGAGGAGCGCGCCGCGCTCATCGAACGGGCGATTCGGGTCGGCCTCACGGCGATCCAGAGCGTCGGCGTGACGGTGAACGTGGACGCGGTCCGGGCCGAGTTCCAGGGCTTGCTGCGCCAGACGGAAGCCGCCAACGAGCGCGCGGCCACGGCGCTGGACACGATCCTGCGGAACAACTTCGCCGACGGCGAGGGCCGGCTGCCGCGGACGCTGGAGAAGTTCCTGGGCGACCGCGGCCAACTGCGCAACTTCGTGGACGAGCTGTTCGACGAGGGCAAGCGCGACAGCGCAATCGGCCGAATGAAGATCCTGCTCGGCGCCTATTTCGACGGCGACGCCTCGCGGCTCGCGCAGCTGCTGGACCCCACGCGCATGGGCTCGCCGCTGCACCAGTTCCGGGTCGAGATGGCGGACGGCTTCGCAAAGCTGAACGAGCGACTCTCCGCCATCGAAGCTGCCGGCGCGGCACGAGCTTCGGAGCGCGCCAAGTCCGCCGCGAAGGGTGCCGACTTCGAGGGCATCGTCGAAGATCTCCTCGGCGAGGTGGCCCGGGGGTCGGGCGACATGCTCGAGCGGACGGGCACCGAGACGGGCACGCTCATGGGCTCCAAGAAGGGCGACTTCGTGCTGACGCTCAACGCCGAGGCCACCGCCGGAGCCGAGCTGCGCGTCGTCGTGGAGTGCAAGGACCGCCAGATCTCGGGTCGAGCAATGCGCGACGAACTGCGAGAGGCGAAGTCCAACCGCGACGCGTCCGTGGCCCTGGTCGTCTTTACGCCGCTGCACGCCCCCACCGGCATCGCCCCGTTCGACGTCCGTGCCGGCGACGTCTACTGCGTTCTGGATCCCGCGGCGCCGGATCCGGCCACGCTCGAGGCAGCCGTCAGGCTCTCGCGGCTGCTGGCACTTCAGACCCTGCGCGAACGTGACATCGAAGTGGACGCGGCCGCGATCGCGGAGGCGCTCAACGGCGTGCGCGAGCAGCTGGAACTGATCCGTGCCCTCAAGTCGACCCTGACGTCGATCGGAACGAGCACGAAAGAGGTCTACGCCGGCCTGGATCGGCTGCGGGACGGCATCCTGGCCCGTATCGCCGAGGCCGAGGCGGAGTTGCGCCGGCCTGAGGCCGCCCACCGAGCACTTCCGACCTCATAGCGCGGGACGTCCGCGCTCGCTTGTCGACACGGCGGCATGCGGCGGTATATTCAGCCTCCGCGAGTCCACCGAGAGCGATTCGCGTCTTGAGGTGACGTTCGATGCCGCGTTCAATGTGGAAGGGGGCCATCCAGTTCGGTCTGGTCACCATTCCGGTGAAGCTGTATCTGGCCACGGAGTCAAAGGGCGTCAGCTTCAACATGCTCCACGCCGACTGCCACGGCCGCATCCAGATGAAGACCTACTGCCCCACCGATGACGTCTACATCGAACGCAGCGACACCGTCCGAGGCTACGAGATCGGATCCGGCCAGTACATCGTCGTGACCGACGACGACCTGGCCGCCGTCCCGCTCAAGACGGTCCGGTCGATCGAGATCGAGCAGTTCGTTTCGATCGAGGATGCCGCCGAGGAGACTCGCTTCGTCAAGCAGTCCTACTACCTGGAGCCGGACCCGATCGCCCGCAAGGCGTTCTATCTGCTCAAGGCAGTCCTGGCGGAACGCGGCCTGCGGGCCATCGGCAAGATCGTGCTTCGCGATCGCGAGCAGCTCGTCGCCATCGACCCGTTCGCCTCGACGATGCTCCTCTCCACGCTCTACTGGCCGGACGAGATCCGTAGCGCCAACGAGCTGAAGCTGCCCGAGGGCGAGGTCGAGATCAAGCCGGCGGAACGGGCCATGGCGGCACAGCTCGTCTCGGCGATGACCGGCCCGTTCGAGACCGCCGCATACCACGACGAATACCGCGAAGCGCTTATGGGAATCATCGAGGCCAAGGCATCCGGCGCCGAGATCGCGCCACAGGCTGAGGCGCCGGCCGCGGCTCTGGGCGACCTGATGGCCGCCCTGGAAGCGAGCGTCGCCGCCGCCAAGGCGGGCCATCGCGCCGAGGAGCCGGAGCCGATCCGGGGTGGCGGCAAGAAGGCCGGGCGCGCCGCGGTCGCAGTCGGCCCGGGCCTGGCCGACGCCGAAGCCGCCGCGGCCAATGCCGAGATCGAGGCCGAAACCGTACCGGCTCGCCGCCGCAAGTCCGCGTAACCGACGCTCGCGCCGGGCCCGCGCCCGGCTAACCTAGTCGCTCAGCGGTCTCCGGCTCTCCGGCCTACCAGCCACCAGGCGAACGGGAAGATCCCGGCCGCGATCGCGAGCTTGATGGCATCACCGACGATGAACGGCGTGAAGCCGAGCGCGACTGCCTTTTCAGGCGTCACGTGGACGGCCAGCATCAGCCACGGCACTCCGACGGCGTAGATCACGACCTCGCCCAGGATCATCGCACCGATGGCGCCGCCGATGTGTCGGTCCCAGCCGTTCTCCGCCAGCCACCCGACCAGGGCCCCGGCGAAGAGGAAGCCGATGAGGTACCCGCCCGGCGCGCCCATCACAAAGCCGGCCGAACCGACCGAGACGATCGTGCTGAGGCCGTGCGCCTGCCCGGCGTATACCGGCAGGAAGAGCCCGAGGATCAGATACAGGGCGACCGACATCCCGCCGCGGCGCAGGCCGAGGGCTCCGCCGACGACCAGGACCGACAGAGTCTGGCCGGTGATCGGCACCGGGTTGTTGGGCAGCCAGACGGCGACGTTGGCGGTCAGGGCGATGAAGATCGCCCCCAAACAGATGAGGGCGATGTGGCGGATTCGCGCGCTGATCCGCTCGCCGATCCTGATCGGAACCAGGAAGTCGGCAATCGTGATGCCACGCTCGGTGGCAGGTAGGCGGTTGAGCTGATGGGTCGCGAGCATGCGTCGTTGGTCCTTCTGCGGCGCGGCTGCGGCGCTTTTCACAATCGGGGACCCTTCTCCTGGTCCGGTGGGCGGAGTGTAGCAAACCGAACGGCCGACGCGGGTCCTCCACTCAAGTCGTGCACTGTGCGCTACTCGTGCTGGAGCGCCCGAACGATCGATAGCCGGCTGGCAAGACCGGCGGGATATATCGACGCCGTGATGCTTATCAGGACGCCGAAGCAGATGGCGAGAACGAGGGACACCCACGGCGGATCGAACGCCGGCCCAGAGCCCTGACTCGACCACGCCACGAGAACGGCGCCTGCCAGCAGCCCTACCACGGCCCCGATGAACGATCCGACCAGTCCCAGGACGCCGGCCTCGATTACCACCATCTTCCAGACCTGGCGGCCGGTCATGCCCGTGGCTCGGAGTACACCGATTTCCCTGACCCGATCCATGACGCTCATGGAGAGCGTGTTGACCATACCCAGGCCGGCAATCAGGATCGCAATCAGGGCCAGGGCATCGAGAAGCCTGAAGATCCGATCCAGAGCGTCGCCGACCGTCCCGGAGACGCGGTCGAGTTGGTTCGGCTCGAGCGCGTAGCCGATGGCCGCCGCGTCGAGCGCCGGCCGGGCGGTCGATTCCTGACCCGCGACGTAGCGGACGGCGAAGAAGTCGGCGCCGGTTACGCCGAAGTCGGCCCGGGCATCCGTCCAGCCGACGAGGATGGCTTCTTGCGACTCCCCGGGGATCGAATGCGCCACGATGCCGACGACGTGGAGTTGCGTGAGGGTCGCCCCGGTCGCGAACTGCATCGTGTCGCCCATCTTGATGTCGGCCGCATCGGCCAGCGACCTGGGAACGATCACCGAACCACCGCTGTCGAGGGCACCGAGAGCGGCCGAGGCATTGCCGGCAGTGAAGTTCAGGCGGCCGTCGGCGAGATAGTCGGCACCCACGATCGCGGCCGCTTCCTGCCGCACGACCGTGTTGACCGTCTTGCCGTTCTCCACGCTCGCGGAGATGTACGGCGTCCCGAAGAGTCCGATCGGCGATAGCGTCTTGACGCCCGGAGTGGCGGCCAGATCGGCCAGGGTTGGGTCATCGGTCGCGACGGGGCGGATCGATGTCAGCAGCTCGGTGCCGGGGATCGTTTCGGTCAGCCAGCTCGAGCCGATCCTGCGGACGTCCTGGGCCGCGGTGCCGAGCGCCACGACCATGGCCACGCCCACGACCAGGGCGCCGGCGGTAAGTGCGGTCCGGCTCCGGTCTCGCGACAGCGAGCTGCGGGCCAGACGCTCCTCGTTGCGGAAGATTCTGAACGGCAGGCCGCCAATCCGCCCGAGTGGCCCGATGAGACTCGGCACGAGCAGAACCGACACGAGCAGCAGACCGTAGACGGCCAGCGGCCCCCACGCGGCGGAGCTTCCGCCGGTTGTCAGAAAGCTCGCCCCCGAGCCGGTGCCGCTGCTCGGCCAGATGGCCAGAGCGGCCACGGCCAGAACGCCGAAGACGACGACCAGCCAGCGCAGCCGGGCCGCGCCAGCGGCGGCTCCCGGAGGACCGCGCCGCAGGGCCTCTACGGGCGGAATTCGACCCGCGCGCCAGGCGGGCTCGAGCGAGGCGGCCACTGTCAGGACGATGCCGATGCCCAGGGCCATCACGATCGAGCCGATAGAGATGGCCGGCGCGGCGAGTGGGACCGGCCCCGACGACCCGACCCACGACAGGGTCGCCATCGCAAGACCCACGCCGGCCGCAACGCCGACAACCGAGCCGGCCACCCCGAGGGCGATCGCCTGGAGCATGACCAGCCACATGACCTGCGACCTGGTCGTACCCGCCGCGCGGAGCAGGCCGACCTCGCGGGTCAGTTCCGCGACCGTCATCGACAACGTATTGAAGATCAGGAAGGCGCCGGCAAAGAGAACCACGGCCGCGACGAGCAGCAGCGCGCTGCGGAAGTCGGCCATCTCATTGCGGAGCGCCGATGCCAGATCCGCCGTCCGCGACAGCAGATACGGCTGTGTTTTGATGGTGGCTTCGAGCTGGCCGATGAGTTCCTCGACGGACGTGCCGGGGGCGGTGCCCAGGTCCACCCGAGTCACGCTGTCGGTCCCGAATACGGTCTGCGCCGAAGTCAGGTCGATGTAGACGAGCCGCCCGTTCGCCTCCGGCAGCGGCCCGTCGCCGGCCACGATGCCGACAATCTGGTAGGCCTGCGGTGCCGCTGCCGCACCGCCGTTGAGCGATATCGAGCCGCCCAGGACCAGGTGCTCCTGGTCGGCGAGCGTCTGCGTAACCACGGCCGACTTCGCGTCGGTGGCGGCCGCCGTCAGCAACCTGCCCCGGGCCAGTGGCATGTCGTGCAGCTGCGGCTCCAGGACGGGGTCGATGCCCAGAACGGTGACCGGTGGCGGCAGCTTCTCCGAGGCCGTTTGCGTGGCCGATACGGGCAGGTACGTCATCCGTTCCAGTGCGGGAGCGGCAACGGCCACGCCCGACATCTTGCCGATGAGTTGCACCGTGGCCGGGTCGAGACCCTGCTCCTCCAGCGCTCCGACCCGCAGGTCCGCCCGGCCCATCTCGTCGGCGGCGGCCTTGTCGACCGCGGCATCCATCGTCGCCCCGGACGACAACGAGGCGAACAGGACGGCCACTCCGAGCGCGATCCCGGCCGCGGTCAGGAAGCTGCGGAGCTTGCGCGCGCCCAGGTTGCGCCAGGCCAGCGACGAGAGGCGCCGCACGGGCTACAGGCCCAGTTGAGCGAGGCGGTCGATCAGCGGTCTGGCATCGCGATTGACCCGCCGCCCCAGCACTATCTCGTCGCGGATCCGGCCGTCGCCGACCACCAGCACGCGATCGGCGTGGGCCGCGGCGCGGGCATCGTGGGTGACGAGCACGATCGTCTGACCGAGTCTGTCGCAGGAGCGCCACAACTCGTCGAGGATCTCACCGCCGGTGGCGTAGTCGAGGTTGCCTGTGGGTTCGTCGGCCAGGAGGATCGCGGGCCTGCCGACGAGTGCCCGAGCCAGGGCCACGCGCTGCTGCTCCCCGGCCGAAAGCTGATCCGGCCGATTGCGCTCCCGTCCGAGCAGGTCGACAAGCTCCAGGACGTCGTGGATCCGGGCGGCGGCGTCGCCGTGCCGAGGGTCGACGCCGGCGATGGTGAACGGCAGCGCCACGTTCTCGTAGACGTCGAGCAGCGGGATCAGATTGAAGAATTGGAATACGAAGCCGGTCTTCTCGCGGCGCAGCCGAGTTGCCTGGGCATCGCTCAGATGGCTGACTACTTCGCCGTCGAGCAGAACCTCGCCGTCTGTGGGCCGGTCGAGTCCGCCGAGGAGTTGCAGCAAAGTGCTCTTGCCGGAGCCCGACGGCCCCATCAGAGCCACGAATTCGCCCCGCTGGACGGATAGGGAGACGCCGCGTAGGGCATCCACGTCATGGCTGCCGAGCCGGTACCGCTTGGTCAGATTGCGGGCTTCAAGGATCGGCGTCTGGGCGCGACCTCGGAGATAGGGCGTCCCGACGGGCGGAAGATCGTTCGACGAGGTCGGTGAGGTCGGTGAGGGTTGTTGTGCCACATCCGCAGTGTAGTCAATCGGCCGCCGCAAGACCGGGACCGGTCGCGGCGCCGGCCCGTCGATGGGTCGCACTCGGCGCCGGTCGCACTCGGCGCCGGTCGCACTCGGCGCCGGGCCGCTACCAGCCGAGCAGGCCGCCGAAGAACGAGTGGAAGAACGAGTCGACCGGACCCTGCGCGGTTGTCTCCTGATGGACTCGCAGGCTGGTCACATCGGCCGTTGCGGCTTCGGGGTTGCCGTTCGCGACCGCTGACGGCGGCGCGGTCGGTACCAAAGCCACGGACTCAGTCGGCGTCGCATCGGGATTCGGCGTCACCACAGGTGTCGGCGTCACAACCGGGACCAGAGTCGGCGCGGCTGTGGGCACGGCGGTCGGCTTGGCAGTCGGCTTTGGCGTAGCCTTGGCCTTGGCCTTGGCCGCCGCCGAGCACGGCACCGAGAAAAGAACGGCATAGAGCTTGCGGCCGTCGGCCGCTTGATACGCGCCCACACCGATACGGCTCCAACCGCCCAGGATGTTGGCCCGGTGGTCCTTGGAGTTCATGAAGGCCGTCTCGATGCTGCTGGTGGCAGTAGCGTCATCGAAGGTGCTGAGGCCGATGTTCTCGCCGGCGTACTTGAAGCAGTAGCCGTCCTTCTGCATGTCGGCGAAGACCATGGAATTGCCGGGCGGGATCTTGTGTGAGAAGTAGTCCCGGTCGCCCATGTCCTTGGCTCGCCACTCCGCCTCCTTGTGGAGGTAGGAATCGTTGGTCAGGGCCTTGAGCCCGGACGAGGCACGATCCTGGTTGGTAAGCGACAGAAGGAGATGCTCGTCGGCGCTGCTGAAGGACCCGGGGGCCCAAGCCAGCGTCGAACCGGACGTGCCGATGAGAAACGCGGCTGCGAGCGCGAGTGATGCTCCGGCGATCCGCCATGTGCGTGGCGAACGGCTATACGCGGAGGCGGGACGGGTGATGTTGCCCAGCATTTTCGGCGACCTACCCACACTTGCCTTGACTCACTCACCTTAGGCGCGAAACGGCGGGCAGAACCCCCGCCGCAGGTCCGGCCGAAGCTCTCAGGTGGTACCACGCCGTCTACGCTGGATATAGGGTCTGCCCCTACGTATCCGAGCGGAAAGCCAGGTCTATGCTCGTTCGCGGCGCTCTCGCGGCGGCGCAAGTCGCGTCGACGGGCATGAACCGATACAATCTCGTCTCCCTCGTGGTGGCCTTAGCTCAACCGGNNACTGTGGATCCGCAGGTTACGGGTTCGACCCCCGTAGGCCACCCCAACTCCCCAGCCGGCAGGCCTCGTGGAGCCGCGTGCGATTTGCCCGCGCCTGCGAGCCGGTGTTACCCTGCCGAGGCCTTGCAAGACCGGGACCGTGCTCCCCGAAACAGGAGACCGGCAGATTGAGTGACGTCACAGCTGCCGCCCAAAGACCGACCGGACGTGGCCTCCGCGCGGCTGCTTCACGGCTCCACCGACCCTTCGCCGTGCGAAGCGCCGTGTTCGGTGGCGCCGTGATGATGGCCGTCGCCGCCATGCTCGTGGGCTTGCCCGACAATCCCGTGGCCGCCCGGCCGGTGCCGTACGTGGCACCTCTAGCGCCCCAGGCGAGCGCTCAAGGCAAGGACTCGAGCCTGCCACTCGATGTGCCGCTCCAGATCCACTTCACCAAGCCGATGAACGAGGCCACGGTCCAGTCGGCGCTGACGATCACACCCCAGGTCGGCGTGGCCTTCAACTGGGACGCCCTGGGGCAGGATCTCGCGCTCACGCCTGACCCGCATTGGGAACCCTCGACCGACTACACGGTCCAGGTTTCGGCCAACGCCTCCGACCACGAGGGCCTGGGCCTGACGGCACCGATCCTGACCTCGTTCAGATCGGGCCCGCTCACCTCCGGGCAGATCACCGCCACCAAGACCGTCGGCGGCCTCGCTGCCCCCACGACGACGTTTCAGGTGACGTTCACCCGACCGGTCAAGCTCGCCACGGTCCTGCTGCGGCTGGCCATCGATCCGCCGGTCGACGCCACCATCCAGGGCGANNGCGTCGGGTTCGTAGACGGAGGGACCGACGCGGCCATCGCGGCGCTGCAACCGATCGCGCCGCTCGACATCACGACGCTCCAGGCCCCATCCGTGGTCAAGGTGACGCCCCAGAACGGAACCTTCTCGTACGACACAAATCAGGTCATCTCGGTGGTGTTCTCGGTGCCGATGGATGAGCACTCCGCCACGTCTCTTTCGGTCAGGAGCAACGGCCGGCCGGTTGCCGGTTCCACCGTCTGGACGCAGGACGACACCGTGCTGGTCTTCACGCCAAGGCGCTCCTACTCCCTCGGCTCATCGATCTCGGTCAGAGTTGCCGCCTCTGCCCGCTCCTCGGGTGGCCTGACCATGAAGGACGCGGTCAACTCGACCTTCGTAGTGACCACGCCGCGCGGCCGCAGGAGCTTCGGAAAGATCACCGGCACCAAGATCCCGTGGATCGGGGGCATAGCGTCAACCAGTGCGCCGTGGCACAGCGCCGAGATGTACTACATGAGCCTGCTCAATTGCACCCGTACCGGCAAATGGGTCACGGCCTCCGGACTCTGTTCCAGCCAGACGCACCACACCCTGCCGGCCCAGCCGGCCCTGCCGTTCCGAAGTGACATCGCCGACGGCGTCGCCCGGCCATATGCGCGCGAGCTGGCCATCCGAAACGCCCTGACTCACACCCTGGACGGCACAACCATTCACACACGCATGATGGCCGCCGGCATCTATCCCTCCACGTGGGGCGAGAACATCTCCTCCCCCGGCAACGCCAGCTCGAGCGGGATGATCGCGGCCGAGCTCTTCTTCCAGGGCGAGTACTGGAACCGGGGCGGCCACTACGCGAACATCATGAATCCGCGCTACAGGTCCGTCGGTGTAGGCGTGTGGCAACAGTCCGGCCGGACCAGGGTCGTCATCGACTTCGCCGGCTGAGAGCCTTCATCGCCGCAACCCGCAGGTCGGGTAGCATCGGCGGATGCGATACTCCGCCCGGCCGAACCGATGACACCGCTCGTCGCCCTCGCCATCTTCGCCGCCGGTGTAGCCGCCGGCACCATCAACACGATCGTCGGCTCGGGCTCGCTGATCACGTTTCCGACGCTCCTGGCGTTCGGCTACCACCCGCTCGACGCCAACGTGTCGAACACCGTCGGCCTCGTTCCGGGCTCGATCAGCGGCGCGATCGGCTATCGGCGGGAGCTGTCGGACCAGCGCTCGCGCGTCATCCCGCTGGGCATCGCATCGGGCGCAGGCGGGCTGACCGGAGCGCTCCTGCTGCTGGCATTTCCGGGCGCGTTCGCCGCGATCGTGCCGATCTTGATTGCGGTCGCCCTCATTCTCGTCGCTGCTGGGCCGTGGCTCTCCAGGGCGCTCTCAGAGCACCGCCACGCCGAGTCCCACCGGTCCTGGCCGCTCATCGTGCTCTTCTACTCCACGGCCATCTACGGCGGCTACTTCGGCGCGGGCATGGGCATCATCATGATCGCCCTGCTCACGATCTTCGTGCCGGACACGATCCAGCGCCTCAACGGCCTCAAGAACGTGCTGGCGGCCTTGATCAACGGCGTGGCCGGCCTGCTCTTCGTGGCCGTGGCGCCTGTGCATCTCGATCTGGTACTGCTGATCGCCGCGGGGTCGATCATCGGCGGCCAGCTCGGAGCCGGTGTGGGACGGCGTCTGCCGGCCCCGGTGCTCAGACTCACGATCATCGCCGTCGGCCTCGTGGCCGAGGCCCGACTGCTCCTCGGCTAACTCGGCCGCTCGGGTGCGGCCCACGCTTCCGGAGGCACGGACGGCTCGGGCATGGCGGCGTCGGCGTCGGCCGCCATTTCGGGATTCCAGTCCAGATCGCGCCCGCCCGGGGACGGCAGCCAGACATTGAAGCTCGCTCCGCCGCCGGGTCGGTTCACGGCACCGATCTGGCCGCCGTGCTGTTCGACGATCCATTTGGCGATGGCGAGACCCAGGCCCGTTCCTCCGGCCGGGGCGTTGTCGGCGCGCCAGAAGCGTTCGAACAAGCGCGGTAGGTCCTCGGGCTTGATGCCCGGGCCGCGATCGTCGACCTGAAGGAGCGCTGCCCCTTCGGCGGGCCTGACCCGCGCCTCGACCGTGGAACCGGCCGGGCTGTGCCGGATGGCGTTGTCGACCAGGATCGTCACGAGCTGGCGCAGCCGAAGCGGATCCCCCACCACGGGCGCGGGCAGCGGATCGAGAACCACGTTCACGCCGCGTTCCTGGCCGAGCATCGTCAGCGAGGACGCGGCGTCGGCGGCGATGTCGCCGAGGTCGAGCGGAACCCGCTCCACCTGAACAACGCCCGAGTCCGTTCTGGCCAGCAGCAGCATGTCTTCGACCAGGGCGGTCATGTGCCGGACCTCGGCCTCGATGTCGCCGATGGCTTCGCCCACGTCCTGAACCTTGCTGCGGCGGTTGCGTTTGAGATCCTCGACGCTGGCCCCGATGACGGTCAGCGGCGTACGCAGCTCGTGGCTGGCATTTGCGGCGAACTCACGCTGGCGCTGCAGCGCTTCCTGGCGGCGATCGATCGACGCCCTGATCGGGACGAGCGCGCGGCCGGCGTACAGGTATCCGGCGACCAGCGCGGCCAGCAGGGCGAGCAGTCCGCCGCCGAGGAGCACGGTTCCGAGGATGTTGAGCAGGCTGACTTCGTTGGCCCGGCTCTGAACGAGCTGCCATTTGTAGCCCGGGAACCGATGGTCGTCGATGACCCCGCTCATTACGCGCCAGGATGTCCCGTTGGGCAGCGTGATGTCCTGGATGTCGTAGATACTGGGCGCCGTCACGGCCGAGAGGCTCTTCTCGTAGGGAAGGCCGGCAATGAGCGACTTGGTCGTGCGGTCTTCGAGGATGGTGGACGCCCGGAAGACCTGGTTCTGGGAGTCCACGAGAATCTCGCCTACCGCGCCGCCGGTCCCCGTGGCATAAGCAAATGGATCGTCGCCTGACGTAGCCGGTATCCCGGCCGCAACCTTCAACTGGTCTATTCCGGCCTGCTCGACGCGGTTGGAGACCGTTGCGTAGACCGCGCCTTCCAGGACGACCAGGATCAGCAGCGTCACCAGGCCGCTGACGGTCATCAGACGCAGCCGGGTGTTGCGCAGCAGCCGCATATCGTCGCCGTGGCCGTTTGGCCGGGGCGCGCCGGTGGCAACGTCGGCACCGCCGCGACGCCATCGCCACGGTCTGGGCAAGCTGGGCCGCCTCATCGATCAGGCCTCACGCAGGCGGTAGCCAACGCCGCGAACCGTTTCCACGCGTGCCGCGGCATCGTTGCCGAGTTTCTCCCGCAAGAGGTGGATGTAGGCCTCGACCGTGTTGGGCGTCAGCGCGACGCCGTACGGCCAGGCGTAGTCGAGGAGCTGGTCCCGCGACAGAACCTGGCCGGGTCGGCGGAGCAGACACTCGAGGATCGAGAACTCACGCTGGCTGAGGTCGACGGGCTTGCCGGCGACCGTGACCCGGCGGGATGTCTCGTCGAGTTCGATCGGCCCGGCGCGCAGGGCGGCCGACTTGCGCGAAGGCGGGCGTCTGCCGAGGGCCCGCAGGCGAGCCAGCAACTCCTCGTAGGCAAAGGGCTTGACGAGGTAGTCGTCCGCCCCGGCGTCGAGGCCCTCGACTCGATCGCTGACCGAGTCGCGGGCCGTCAGCATGAGGATCGGCACCTGCGAGCCCTCGCGACGCAACGTCCGCGCGACCTCAAAGCCGGACTTGTCCGGCAAGCCAACGTCCAGGATGAGAGCGTCTAGCTCCAGCGTGGACGTAGCGATCTCGAGCCCTTCCTCGGCAGTTGCGGCCGTCTCGACCACGTGTCTGTCCTGGCCGAGGAGGCGCTTGAGGAGGCGGCTGAGGCGGGCGTCGTCTTCGACGACGAGCAGATGCACGATAGGCTCCTAGGGGTTCGTGATGAGGATGTCCTTGGCGGTCAAGGTGCGTCCGCCGAGGGCACCCGATGCGCTCGGGTTTGGTGCTGCGCTGGCAAGGGCGCTGGTGTCGATCTGGACGGTCACGCTCGTGCCGACCTTGACATCGCCGGAGCTGGCAGAGGTCTCGCCGTGATAGGTCGTCGTGCCGGATAGGTCGATCGTGACCGACGTGCCGCTGGCTTCCTGGATCGTAATCGACGTCGGGGTCACGGCCTGGACGGTTCCGGTGACGCCGCTGGCAACCCCAGCCAGCCCGCCACCGCCGGTGCGCCCGCCGCCGAACTGGGCCGGGTTGAGTGTCTGGCCGGGAGCCAGCGAAGGGATGTTGCGTCCAAAACCGGCCTGGCCGCCACGGCCGCCGAGCGCGGATGTGGGGGTCGCGGAGCCGCTCCCGGCCGTCACGTGTCCAACGGCAAAGCCTATGCCGCCGACGGCCACGAAAGCCGCCACGAGCAGCAGGGCGACCGTCGTCCGGTCTTGCTTGGCCGGCGGCTTGATCGGTGGGCTCGCAGGCCGCTTGACGGGCTCGGACGCGGGCACTGGCATCTCTGTCACTTGATCTCCCCTTTCATCTCTAGGAAGTTTCTACTCGTAACGAAGTGCGACAACGGGATCGAGCCGGGCGGCCTGGCTGGCGGGCCAGACTCCGAAGATGACCCCGACGATGAGGCTGAAGCCGACTGCCACGACGACGGTCAGCGGGTTGAAGATGAAGCCCCAACCGCCGTAGATGCCGATGACGAAGCTCGCGGCGACACCGACGGCGATGCCGATCAAACCGCCGGCCAGCGAGAGTGCCAGGGCTTCGACCAGGAACTGACTCAGGATGTCGCGGCCTCTGGCCCCGATGGCCTTGCGGATGCCGATCTCGCGCGTCCGCTCACGGACGGAGACCAGCATGATGTTCATGATCCCGATCCCGCCGACCAGCAGGCTGATCGACGCGATGCCGGCCAGAAGCAAGGTCAAGACGTCACTCACGCTGCTCACGGTGCCCAGGAGCTGGGCCTGGTTGGCGATGGTGAAGTCGTCGGTGCCGTTGGTGATGCCGTGGCGCTGTTCCAGAGTGGTCGTCACCTCGGCCGATACGGTGTCGATCTGGTCCGCGCTGGCGGCGCTTACGCCGATGGCCGACACGCTGTTGGAGCCCACGAAGAGCTCATGCGCCGTGGAAAGCGGAATGATCACCTGGTCGTCGGCGCTGGTCGAACCGCCCTTGGGTTGGGTGATGCCGATTAGTTCGAACGGCAAGCCGGCGACGTAGATGGTTTGGCCGATCGATGTTTCGGTAAGCCCGAGGTTGTCGGCGGTGGTGGCCCCGATCACGGCCACCCGCAGGTTGTTGTCGATGGAGGCCTCGTTCAAGAAGGAGCCGGCCCACATGTCGTAGGCGAACACGGTCGTGTAGCCGGGCGTCGTGCCGATCAGGCGGGTCGTCTCGTTCTGGGTCCCATAGAGCACGAGCTTGTTGGTCGTCAACTCGGGAGCGATCGCCTGGACGCCCGAAAGCGTGGACAAGGCAGTCGCATCGGCGACGGTCAGAGTCGTCGCCGACCCGGCGGCGCCGCGGGTGGCACCGGTTCGGGTGAAGCCTGGGCTCACGGTCAACAGGTTGGTGCCCAGGCTCTGAAGACGGGTGCTGATGCCCGCGGTGGCGCCCTGAGCGACGCTCACGAGGGCCACTACCGAGGCGACGCCGATGATGACGCCGAGCATCGTGAGTGCGGTGCGCATCTTGCCTGTCCCAAGCCGGGATAGGGCCAGATGGAGCAGGTCGGTGATCTTCATCCGATCAGCGCCTCCCCGATCCGCCCGTCGCGGATGTGGACGGCACG
>PMXR01000087.1 GCA_003171035.1 Chloroflexota bacterium | reverse complement strand
GTGCTGGGAGTCGGCATCGGCGTGGCGATCGCCGGATGCGTCGTGGCCTCGCTATTCCCCCTCAGTAGCGTGCTCGCGCCGTGGCGACACCTTTCGCCCTGGGACTGGGCATTCGGCGGCAACCCGCTCGAGCAGGCAACCGAACTGTGGCGCTATGTGGCACTCGCGGTACCATCGGTCATCCTGACGGCGATCGGCATGTTCGCGGTCGCCCGGCGGGACATCTCAGGGGCGTGACGCGATGCCTCAAAGGACGATCCCCATTCTGGGCGGGCAGCCCGAGGCCAATGGTCACGCGCCTCGCCGCGCATTGGTGCTTCATGATCGCCATCTGGTCGTAGACCTCATCGAACTGACGCTAAATCACGGCCTCTTTGTGGTTCGAGCTGCGCAAAGCCTGGCAGAGGCAGAATTGATCCTGGCCGAGTGGCAGCCGCACCTGACCGTGATTGACATGGACCACGATGACAGCGCCGCCCTCCTCGAGCGGCTGGGCGCCTCGAACACGCTGCGGCGGAGCGGGACGCCGGTCCTGGGCCTCACTCGGCGGGGCGACCTGCAGACAAAGCTCAAGGCGTTCGATCTCGGGGTCGATGACATCCTGACGATGCCGTTCTCGCCCGAGGAACTGCTCGCTCGTGCGATCGTCATCACCCGTCGGGCTACAGGTGCGGATGTTCCGATCGTTCCCACGATCAAGCTCGGCGACATAGAGATCGACATCTTCCATCGCCGGGTGCGGGCCTGTGACTCGGTCGTACACCTGAGCGGTATCGAGCAGAGCCTCCTGTATCTCCTCGCCAGTCGCGGCGGACGCGTCGCGACCCGAAACGAGATCCTGGATGTCATCTGGGGCAGCGACTTCGTGGCCGAGAGCAACANNGATCGCCACATCCGGAGCCTCCGAATCAAGCTGCGGGACGACCACAGTCATCCGCGCTTCATCGCCACGGTCCCCGGCAAGGGCTACCGGTTCATCCCCACGTTCTCAAATCAGGGCTGGGACCCGGGGCGGGAGCAGGACTGACGCCCGCGACGCCCGGAGTCGAGCGGCTATCGCCCACCGCCGCCGGCTCGCGCAAGCCGCGGCCAGTACGTCTCTTGCGACAAGCCCGACGGCCACCCGAACGCCCCTCGCGCGCTGGGTCGCCCAGCAGCGACATTCTCAGGCGCCTGATGTCGCTCCGATGACAGAACGTAATGACGGCCCGGCGCTCGGACCGCACGCTCATGGGCGAATGACACGGGACGGCCACGTCCAATCGTCGCAACGGCGACGAACCGGTGCTTCCCAACGCCGTCCCGGCCGCCTGTATTCATGGAAGCTGCCGCCCTCGTGTCGCCTCGGTGCGAGTCCGACTTTCGCCTCCACCTCGGGCTGGACAACCTGCCCGAGTCATGAAGATCAAAGGAACTGCCAAATGGACGAATCCAAGACATCGGCACCTGACAAGAATCAGCCGCACACATTCGAGGCCGGACCAGAAGTCCCGATCGTGTATCCGAGAGGTGCCGCCATGATGTCGGAGGTACAGGAAGACGACGGCTCCATCCTCGAACAACCGAGTACCGCCATCTGCACGCTCTGCGGCGCCCCTCGAAATGACCAGATTCACATCGAGGGCAAGGCCGAGGCGGACGCCGAGTCGCCCAATTGGGGCTAGCGGGGCTGGCCGTGTTGGCGCGCAGTCGATTGCGCGAGCGGCTCATCGCCGGGAGGCGATCGTGAATGAAGAACGCGCCCGTGAACTCGTTGCCCGCGAGCGAACGCGAGTTGAAGCCCTGCTGGCAGAGCAGGTTGGAGAGATCCGCGCCGACGGATCTCTCCAACGCCAGCAGACCGGCGAATACGAAGACGCAGCCAGCGCGCTCGACTCGGAGTCGGTTTCGGTCGCCCTCGCAGCCGACCTGCGCGAGCAGCTCGCCGCCGTCGAGCGCGCCGAGGAGCGCATCGCCCAGGGCACCTATGGGAGATCGGTCGAGAGCGGCCTGTCGATCCCGGACGAGCGACTCGAGGCCGAACCACTTGCCGAACGCACCGTCGAGGAGCAGAGGGACTACGAGACTCACGGATCCAGGAGGTTCAAGTCATGACCATCGAGAACACCGCGGCCGATCAGCCGGACGCCGAGAAGGTTCCACAACTCGTCAGGCTGCGCGATACCGACCAGACCGTCTCGAGTTCAGATGAGGACATCCGCGGACGGATGGCAAAGGATAAGGATGGCCGTGATCTCGGCACGATCGAAGGCCTCCTGATCGATGAAGCCGAACGAAAAGTCCGCTTCATGGAAGTCGCGTCCGGCGGCTTCCTGGGCCTGGGCGAGAGCAAGTCGTTGATCCCAGTCGAAGCGATCACGCATCTGGAGCCAGACGCGGTCTACATAGGCCATACACGCGAGCACGTGGCCGGCGCTCCTCACTACGACCCATACCTGGTCGAGACAAGGCTGGACTACTTCTTCAACCTCTATCCCTACTACGGATACCGGCCGTCCTTCGGGCTATCCCCATTCACGGTCGTCTCTCCAGATTACGAGAGCGCCAAGAGCGCCGCCGAAGGCACTGAGCGGTGAAGTCCCCGGGCCATGGCTGGTAGAACCGTCTTCGTCGCCACCTATCCGCCGCGCCGTTGCGGGATCGCCACCTTCACTCGCGACCTGGCGGACTCGGCCGGCGACTACGAGATCGCGGTACTTCATGCGCCCGGAGATCCGGATATGTACCCATCCGAGGTGGGCCACCGGATCAGGCGCGACAACCTGGCCGACTACCTCGAGGTCGCCCGCAAACTGAACCGCTCCGGCGTGGGAGCGGTGTCGGTTCAGCATGAGTACGGCATCTGGGGTGGCGACGACGGCGAGTTCGTCCTGGACTTCGTGGGCGCCCTCACCAAGCCGGCGGTGACGACGCTCCACACAGTTCCACAGAACCCGTCGACGCGCCAGAGGGCGATCCTTGTAGGCCTTATCGATGCGAGCGCGGCCAGCGTGGTGATGTCGCAGTCGGCCGCTCGGCTGTTGACCCGTGTCTATGGCGTAGCCCCGAACAGACTCGACGTCGTGCCACATGGGGTCCCGAGTCTCCCACTGGTCGCGCCCGATACCATCAAGCCCAGGCTTGGCCTTGCGCCAGGCCCCGTGATCCTGAGCTTTGGCCTCCTCGGTCCGGGCAAGGGCTACGAAACAGTGATCGAGGCGATGCCTGCAGTCATCGCGGCCGATCCTGCAGCCAGGTATGTGGTCCTGGGAGCGACGCATCCAGAGTTGCTGCGCAGCGAGGGTGAGGCCTACCGAACCAAGCTCATGCGTCTCGCCGACGCGCTGGGCGTCTCCGCGAATGTGCTGTTCGTGGATCGGTACGTCACTCGGACCGAGCT
>PMXR01000012.1:3927-12855 GCA_003171035.1 Chloroflexota bacterium | reverse complement strand
ATGATCGTCAGCGAGCCGCCTTCTTCGATGTTTCGAGCGGCGCCGAAGAAGCGCTTGGGCGGGTACAGGGCGATCGGGTCGAGGCCGCCCGAGAGCGTTCGGCCGGACGGCGGCAAGGCCAGGTTGTAGGCGCGCGCGAGTCGGGTGATCGAGTCGAGCAGGATCACGACGTCGCGGCCGGTCTCGACCTGGCGCTTGGCAATCTCGAGTGCCATCTCGGCGACGTGGGTGTGGTTCTCGGTCGGCTCGTCGAAGGTGGAGCTGATGACCTCACCCTTGACCGAGCGGCGCATGTCGGTGACTTCCTCGGGCCGCTCGCCGATCAGCGCGACCATCAGCAGGATGTCGGGGTAGTTCTCGCTGATGCCGTTGGCGATCTGCTTGAGCAGCATCGTCTTGCCGGCCTTCGGCGGGCTGACGATCAGGGCGCGCTGGCCCTTGCCGATGGGGTTGACCAGGTTGATCAAGCGCTGGCTGAGGTTCTTGGGATCCGTTTCGAGGTTGATCAGGACGTCGGGATGGACGGGCGTCAGATCCTCGAACCGGGGACGGCGCCGGGCGGTTTCCGGATCGACGCCGTTGACGCGGTCGACCCGGATCATGCCCCAGTACTTCTCGCCCTCGCGCGGCGCGCGGACCGAACCGCTGACGCGGTCGCCGATCCGCAGTCCGAAACGCCGGATCTGGCTTGACGACACGTAGACGTCGTCGGGCGTGGGCATGAGGCCGTGGCGGCGCATGAACCCGAAGCCCTCGTCCACCACGTCGAGGATGCCGGTGGCGTAGGCGTGGCCGGCCAGCTCGCTCTGTCGGACCAGAATCTGGTCGACGAGCTCTTCCTTGCCGGCGGCACCGGCCTCGCCGGCCTCCATTTCGAGCTCCTGCCCGACGGTCTGGAGCTCGTTGACGCTCATCCCGCGCAGTTCATTGATGTCGAGATCGCGCGAATCGCCGTCCTGGAAATCCTCGTATTCGGCCATGGGCGCACGCCCGGCGGGGCGTCGGCGGGGGCGGCGGTTGCGGGAACGCTGGTCTGGACCGTTGGCAGGCATGGGGTAAGGGCTCGTGTGGGGAAGGTGCCGTGCGGCTATTCGCGCGGAATCAGTCCGCTGCGGTGTGCACGGTCGGGGCGAGGCGGAGAATACCCGTCCCAGAGAGTGGCGTCAATCATGTGGATCAGGGCGTGTGAAAGGACAGCGATTCTGTACGTCAGGCCGAACTCGAAGCGTGCGCGGCTCCGGGCAGATGGACCTCGGCTCAATCTGGCCCCCGGGACTTGGAGCCAGAGATTCTCACCGCCCGTCGCGACCTCCTTGCCCACACCAGGCCGACTGCTAAGCCGATGACCAGTAGGACGATCAGGCCGCCCAGGATGATGGGTGTGGCCGACCCGCCGCTCCCTGACACCGACTCGGGGCTGACGCTCGACCCAGGAGTCGGAGTTGCCACCGGTGTCGGCGAGGCCGCCGACCCGGCGGCAATCGGTCCCAGCGTTGGCAGGCTGGCCAGGTCCGGCGCGGCGCAGGCGGGATTGGCCCCCCCGCCGGCTGCGACGGCGGCGGGCGCGGAGAAGGAGGAGGTGCTGCCGGCCTTGTCCAAGACGAGTGCGGCCACCCGATCGCCGGCTAGGGGCTCGCAGACTGCGAACTCGAACTTGCCTGACCCGTCGGCCTGGGTCCGGCCGGTGAACTCCGCCTTGTTGCCTGACAGGCTGTAGACCTCCACGATGCAGCCGGCGCAGGAGGTTCCTGTCACGGTGCTGCTGGTGGCCGAAGTGATGACCGCTGGCGTGGGGCCGCTGCCATTCGGGCCCAGCTTGATCGCGCTGGCGGGGCCCACGTCGTATTTGTTGGCCCGCAGCTGATTGCCCGGGCCTCCGTCCAGAAGGACCCCCGGCGCGGACCGTGAGGAGATCGAGTTGGCCACGATGAAGTTGTCAGAAGCCTGGCTCTTAACATAGATCCCGGCCACGGCGGCTCCAGAAATGACGTTACCGGCCACGTAATGAAACTTGACTCCGGGGTCGCTGATCTGGATCGCCGGGGCGCCGCCAACGATGGTGTTGGCTTCGGCGGCGGTGGGGCCGCCGATGGTGTCGTGGCGCTGGCCGCTGTCTATGGAGATCCCGATGCCGTTGGGCAGACTGGCCTTGCCGGCGGAATCGAGCCCGAACGAGTTGCCCAGGACGAGGTTGTCCGAGGCCCCGTAGCCGTTGAGCTGTAGTCCGGCTGTCTTGTTCGCGCTTATGAGGTTGCCCTCGCCGGCCGCCGTGCCGCCCACGCGAACCAGGCTGGCAGTCCAGATGAGCACGCCGGTGAAGTTGGGCACAGCCTTGGTGCCGGAGATGTCGGTGCCGATGTAGTTGCCGATCAGGGAGTTCTGGTAGGTGTTGGCGTCGCTGAAGATCACGCCGGCCATGGCCCCGCTGATGATGTTGCGGGCGCCCGGCTCGGTGCCGCCGATCAGGTTGTCGATGGCCCCGGACTCGATCCTAATATCCGATGCCGTGTCGGGCTTCAGCGCCCGTTTGCCGGCGAGGTCCAGGCCGATCCGGTTGCCAATGATGCGGGTGCGCAGTCCCCATGAGTTGATGTTGGCCTCGAGGTTGCCGCTGAGCAGGTTGCTCTGGCCGGACGTGAGCCCGCCGACGGTAACGTCAACGCCGCCCTCCACCACGAAGATGCCCACCTGGTTGGGCATGGCCTTGGTGCCGGTCAAGTCCGTTCCGACCAGGTTGCCGCTGACCACGCATTTCTTGCAGGAGGCGAAGAGGCCATATATGCCATTGCCGCTGAGCAGGTTGCCCTGCCCAGTCGGCGCGGCGCCGACCGAACGGTCGCCACCGATCCGGCTGGCGCCGCCTTCCAGGTAGATTCCGTTCTCCGGGAAGTGCAGGATCTCCAGGCCCATGATCACCTCATCCGAGCCGTAGATGCTCAGCCCGGACCCAGAGCTCAACCCGGAGCCGTCGAGGATCACCCCGGCGCTGCTGGCGTCAATGGTGATGTACGAGCGATCCAGATTGGGCAGTGGCGACGCCAGGTGGATGGCCACCGGCTTGGCCGGCCGGAACACGCCGGGGTCGAAGGTGACGGTGGTGTTGTCCTGGATATTCGCCAGGCAGGCCCGCAAGCTGCCGTCACCGTCGTCGGCGTTGTTCGAGACCAAGCAGTCGTTGGGCGTCCCTGGGGTCGGAGGAGTTTGCGCCGGAGGCGCCTCGGGAGCTGCCACGGAGGGACCGCCGGACGCGACTGCTGCCAGGCCGCCGCCAGGGCCGCTCTGACCGCGCTGATAGATAAGTAGCCCGTCATAACTGTCGGCCACCAGCATCAGGTTGCCGCTCACAAAACTGTCATACGCCAGGCCTGGTGTGCTGACCGTACCGGCAAGCTTGGGCGCAGCGGGATTCGAGATATCGACGATCCTCACCCCGCCACCCAGGCTGCTGGCATAGGCGGTGCTCCCGTCGATGGATATATCCATTACGGGCCCCAAGCCTCCCAAGGAGCCGCGTTTGAAGGGTTTGGCGGGGTTACTCGCATCGACCAGCCAGAGGCCATCGCCGCCGCCGGCGGTCGCAAGAAGGGTCGGGTTCACAAAGGTGACGGCCTCGCCCGAGGTGCTGCGATCAAGAAGCCCCACCTGCTTGAGCACCTTGGGCTCGGAGGCATCCACGAATTGCATCTGGGTGTTGCTGACTGAGACGAACAGGCTGCCGGATGCCGCCGCATTGATGGGGTTCACCAGGGCCAGCCAGCTGTCCGCCTGGGGCGATTGCGGGGAACTCACATCGACCACCAGGTCGTACTGCTCGGCGGCGACGTACATGAGACCATTGTCTGAGAGGGCCATGGAGCGGAAAGCGCCGTCCCGCCGGCCGTAGGTGAAGGCCTTGAGGGCGCTAATCTGGGCCGGCTTAAGAGGGTTGCTGGCATCGAAAACCTGCAATGGGTCGTCCGTCCCGCCCGAGACCGACAAATAGACCTTGGAGCCGGAGGCGATGGCCTTGGTGGCGTAGCCGCCCGCTGTGTCCGTCCAGGAGGTCTCTCGCGGATGGGCTGGGTCTGACAGGTCGATCGTCCGCATTCCCGACAGCCCGGCGGCCACATAGGCGGTCGTTCCGGACATGGTCACGCGCCGGGCCTCGGCCATGGGGAAGTAGCGGCCTACTTGGCGGGGGTTCACCGGATTGGAGAAGTCCAGGGCGAGCAGCCCCTTCTCCTTGTCGGCGACAAAGGCCGTTTGGCCCACCAACCCCCCCGACGAGCGCGAAGCCGACATCTGCGAAGGCCCCCTCAAGGTGAGCCGGCTTGGCCGAGATGTCATACATCTGGGTCCCGTCGGCCCCGGCCTCGACCAGCAGATTGCTGCCCTGGGCCGCTACCGACATGGCCCAGCCGTTGACGGCGAGGTGGTCGGTCACGACCGGGGCCAGCGGGTTGGAGGCGTCGAGGACGGCCAAGCCGCCCCAGGCCGTAGCCGCGTAGATGCGCTGCCCCGAGAAGGCCAGGCTGTAGGCGAAGCCTCCGATATTGACCGAGGGTTTGACCTGTGGCCGGCTCGGGTGGGAGAGGTCGGCTACCAGCAGGCCACTGCCGCCTTGGGCGGCATAGAGAGTATAGCCAGAGACCCTCGCGTCATAGGCATAGGCTCCAGTGTCGATCTGGCCGACCCAGGTCGGATGACGGGGGTCGGAGATGCTGAGCACCTGCACCCCGTCGGGGCCGTCGGCGAGGATGGCATAGTTGCCCACCACGCTGACATTCTCGGCATAGCCGGACGAATCGTAGGACCCGATGAGTGCCGGCGACGCCGGCTTGGAGATGTCGAGTATTTGCAGGCCAGCACTACCGCAGGCGGCATACAGGTAGCCGGAGCCATCAGCGAACAGGCCGTTGACGGAATCCGCCAGGATCGGGCTCGAGCCTATCGGCGTCGGCGATGCCGGATTGGAGATATCCAAGGCCTCGATGTGAAGCCCCAAGCCCAAGTAGAGCGTTTGGCCTTGAATCGCCAGCGCTTTCGTCTGCCCGCCCACCTGCCCAGTTAGCTGCCACCCGGAATCGCTGGCCGGGGGGTTCGCAGCGGCGACCTGGGCGCTGCCCCCCATCAGGAGTCCGGCGATCGCGACCGTCAGTCCAAGTCTGGATACGACGCTGGCCTTCATTACCCCTCCCTGATGCGATCGAACTTGGCTCCGTTGTCCATCCGACGCGAAAGTTGGCGCCCGAGACCACTTGAGGTCCGATTCTACCTGGCTCCGGTCGCTGCCAAGCACGCCGAAGGTCCTCCGCGTACCAGGGAGGCAGCCCGCCGATGGCCGAATCCGTGCTGCAACTTGCTGTGAATCTACGGCGGCAACGGGCCCAAGAAGACTGCAGGGCAATCACCATGCTGCCTTGTGCTCGGACCGTCACCGTCGGCCCGGGACAGCCTCCCGGCCGACCGGCCGGAACTGGCGCGCGGTCGTAGGAGCGGAATAGCCAACGGACCCCCCAGGCGAGCCCTGGGGTGTGCCTTTGTGACCCTCCGGGCCCATCGACAACACGAACAACGGCCCTGCAGCGCACGGCGGACGGGTCGTAGCGTTGTCGTCCACTACCCCGCTCGGTGCGTCCCCCACCGTACGAACTCGCCTCCAAGATCGCACCCGGGAGACTTACGTGAGCGCGACCCAGATCGAAGACGACGTTGCCGCGATATCCAAGCGATGGAAGTCCAAGCGCGGCAGCCTGATCATGGCGCTCCACGCTTTGCAGGACCGCTACGGCTATGTTCCGCGGGACGCGGCCATGAGTCTCGGCGAGCAGATGGACGTGCCCCTCGCCCGTATCTACGAAGTCCTGACCTTCTACAACTACTTCCGGCTCGAGTCGCCCGGCAAGCACGTGGTGTCTGTCTGCCTGGGCACCGCTTGCTACTTGAAGGGGGCTCCGAACCTGCTGAAGCGAGCCTCCGAGACCCTCGGCATCGCCCCGGGCGAGACCACCGCGGACGGCGAATACCACCTCCAGGTGGTCCGCTGCGTCGGTTGCTGCGGGCTGGCGCCGGTCGCCACGATCAACGAACTCCTTCTGGCCAAGGTTACGGACGAGATCCTCGACGCCAACCTGGCTCCGGGTCGAGTCGACGCCGCTGCCGCGACGGCCGGCGCAAACGACGGGAAGGCGTGACATGGCGAAGTTGACCATTGCAGAGATGCAGGCCCGGGCGGCCGTCGAAAAGCCGGCGCCCGGCATGCCCGTGATCAAGGTTGGGATGAGCACCTGCGGCATGGCCGCGGGGGCCGAGGCCGTGTTCGCCACGCTCGGCCAGGAAGTTCAGGCCAGGGGCCTGGACGCTCGAGTGGCTCGCACCGGCTGCGCCGGCATGTGCAGCATGGAGCCGCTCGTCGAGGTCAAGCTGCCCGGTGAGCCGGCGGTGATGTACGGCGGGGTGACGGCCGACTTCGCCCGCCAGATCGTGGCGGCTTGTGCCGAGAACAAGCCGCTCCCCACCGAATTCCGAGTGCCGAGCATCGGTCAGCTGGCCCGCGTGTCCGGCGAGCCGGTCGGTACGGGTAGCGAGCCCAAGCAGTACCGCATCGTAATGCGCAACTGCGGCGTGATCGACCCCGAAGAGATCGACGAGTACATGGACCGCGGCGGCTACCAGGCCCTCACCAAGGTTCTGGGCAGCATGACCCCCGAGGACGTGATCGAAGAGCTCAAGGCCGCGGGTCTGCGCGGCCGCGGCGGCGCCGGGTTCCCGGCCTGGCTCAAGTGGAAGCTGACCCGCGACTCGGAAGGCGAGGAGCACACCATCGTCTGCAACGGTGACGAGGGCGACCCCGGCGCCTACATGGATCGCAGCGTGCTCGAAGGCGACCCGCACGCCGTCCTCGAAGGCATGATCATCGGCGGCTACGTGATCGGCGCCAAGCAGGGCTACTTCTACATTCGAGCCGAGTACCCGCTGGCGATCCAGCGCATCGAGAAGGCGCTCCGACAGGCTCGCGCCGCCGGACTTCTCGGCAACAACATCCTGGGCACGGACTACAGCTTCAACGTCGAGGTCCGACTCGGTGCCGGGGCGTTCGTGTGCGGCGAAGAGACCGCCCTGATTGCCTCACTCGAGGGCAAGCGCGGCACGCCTACGCCACGGCCGCCGTATCCATCGGTCAAGGGCCTGTGGGGCCAGCCGACGATGATCAACAACGTCGAGTCACTGGCGAACCTGTCGCAGATCATCGTTCACGGGTCCGAATGGTTCTCCAAGATCGGGCTCGGCAAGTCGGCCGGTACCAAGGTCTTCGCCGTCACCGGCAAGGTCAAGCACGCCGGTCTGGTCGAGATCCCGATGGGCGTCACGCTGCGTGAAGTGGTCGAGGGCATCTGCGGCGGCAGCGCCACCAGCGTCCCGATCAAGGCCGTCCAGACGGGCGGTCCATCCGGTGGGCTGATCCCCGCCGCGGCGCTCGACACGCCGATCACCTACGAGGACCTCATCAAGCTCGGCTCCTTCATGGGCTCGGGCGGGATGATCGTCATGGACGAGACGGACGACATCGTCGAGCTGTCGAAGTTCTACCTGAACTTCTGCGTCGACGAGTCCTGCGGCAAGTGCGCGCCGTGTCGGATCGGCGGCACGCAGATGCTGCGGGTGCTCGACAAGATCGCCGACGGCAATGGCACCGAGGCCGACATCGCCACGATCAAGCGGCTGGCCAACGCCATGCAGAAGGCATCGCTTTGCGGACTCGGGCAGGGGGCGCCCAACCCCGTCCTGTCGGCTCTGCGCTACTTCGAACCCGAATTCCGAGACCGTCTGGTCTCGGTCAAGAACTGAGTCGAACGTGCCAACAACCGTGACCGACACCATCCAAGCCACAATCAACGGCCTTCCGGTCGATGTGCCGTCCGGCTCGACCGTTCTTCAGGCGGCGCGCCAGGTCTCAGTCCACATCCCGACTTTGTGCAAGCACCCGGACCTCGATGCCACTGCCGCCTGCGGCATCTGCATCGTTCGCGTGACCGGCTCCAACAAGATGCTCCGCGCCTGCTGCACTCCTGTGGAGCCGGGCATGGAGATCACCACCGAGGACCCGGAGATCATCAGGGTCCGCCGGACCGTGCTTGAACTGATAATGTCCAAGCACCCCAACGAGTGCCTGACCTGCGGTCGAAACCAGAACTGCGAGCTGCAGACGCTGGCCGCGGACTTCGGACTTCGCAATGTCGAGCTGGACAGCATCGTCCCTGACCTTCCGCTCGACGACACCACCAAGGCAATCGTTCTCGACCCGCGCAAGTGCATAACCTGCGGCCGCTGCATCCAGGTCTGCCAGCAGATCCAGGACGTCTGGGCGCTGAGCTTCGTCGAGCGCGGCATCGACACGCGCATCGCCGCGGCCGGCGACATCAGTCTGGCCGACTCACCGTGCGTCAGATGCGGCCAGTGCTCCGCGCACTGCCCCACGGGCGCCATCGTCGAGTACGACAACACCGAAGAAGTCTGGGACAACCTGCTGGACCCGGACGTCTTCTGCGTCGCCCAGCTGGCGCCTGCGGTCCGAGTCGCAATCGGCGAAGCCTTCGGCTTCCCGATCGGCACGAACCTGACCGGCAAGACCTACGCCGCTCTGCGACGCATGGGCTTCAACGCCATCTTCGACACCAACTTTGGTGCCGACCTCACGATCATGGAAGAGGCCACGGAGTTCGTGAAGCGCTTCACGACCGAAGGGTCCGTGCTGCCGCTGATCACGACCTGTTGCCCGTCGTGGGTGGACTTCATGGAGAAGTTCCACTCCGACATGATCCCCAACTTCTCGTCATGCAAGTCGCCTCAGGCGATGGTCGGCGCCCTGGCGAAGACCTACTACGCCGAGAAGAAGGGCCTGGATCCCGCCAAGATCCACGTCGTTTCGATCATGCCCTGCACGGCCAA
>PMXR01000012.1:0-3921 GCA_003171035.1 Chloroflexota bacterium | reverse complement strand
AAGCAGTCGGGCATCAACTTCAATTCGGTCAAGGAAGAGCAGCCCGACCAGATGCTCGGCGCGTATACCGGAGCCGGCACCATCTTCGGGGCTACCGGCGGCGTCATGGAAGCCGCGCTGCGAACCGCCTACAACTTCATCACCGGCTCCAACCCCACCCGCGTCGAGTTCCAGTCCACACGCGGACTGGCCGGCGTCAAGGAGGGCAAGGTCATCATCGCCGGCAACGAGGTCCGCTTCGCGGTAGCTCACGGTCTGGGCAACGTCGAGACGGTTCTCGATCGAGTCCGGGCCGCCCGCGACGCCGGCACCGAGCCGCCGTACCACTTCATCGAGGTCATGGCCTGCGACGGCGGTTGCGTCGGCGGTGGTGGCCAGCCCTACGGCGTCACCGACGGCCTCCGCGCCAAGCGCGCCGCCGGGCTGTACCAGGATGACCAAGCCGGGCTGTGGCGCTGCTCGCACGACAACCCGTACATCCAGACTCTCTACTCCGACTTCCTGGGCGAACCGGGCGGCGAGAAGTCGCACCACCTGCTGCACACGAGCTACACGCCTCGACCCACGTACAAGCGCTAGTTCTCCTCGAGCCTGCCAGGACGGCCATCCGAAAGGGCGGCCGTCTTGTTTGCCGCGGCTCAGGCCGCTTCGAGTTCTCCTGGCGTGGCCGCCAGCCGCCGAGCCGTCAGGCTCGCGCCCGCACTGGCCACGGCCACCATGGCGATCGCCAGCAGGTCGGATGTCTTGAGCACCTGGCCGAGGAGGATGAAGCCGAAGCCCGCGGCGATGGCCGGTTCCAGGCTCATCAGCACGCCGAACGTCGCCGCCGGCAACCGGCGCAGCGCGGCGATCTCGAGGGTGTACGGAATGGCGCTGCTGAACAGGGCGATGACCAGGCCGCCCGCCAGGGCCGGCACGGCGACCAGCAGCGGCCGGACGTCGGAGAGAGCCATGGTCACCGGCAAGACCGCCGCCGAGGCCACGAGCATGGCGATCGTCAGGCCGCGGCCGTCGGGCCACTCGCGAGCCACTCGCCCGCCCACGCCTATGTACAAGGCCCAGCAGAACCCCGCCCCAAAGACCGCCACCACTCCGACGAGATCGTCGGCCCCGACCCGGCCGCCCGTCAGGATGTATATCCCCACCGCGGCCAGTCCAACCCACAACAGATCGAGCAGACGCCGCGACCCGATCACGGCCACGGTCAACGGGCCCCAGAACTCGATCGTGACCGCGACCCCGAGCGGGATCCTCGACAGTGCGACGTAGAAGAGCGAGTTCATCGCCGCGAGGATGAGACCCAGGGCCACGCAGGCGAGCAACGCGCCACGACCGGCGCCGCGGACGTGAGCGCGCTGGAACAGGACGAGCAGCACCGCCCCGAACAGGATCCGCATTGCCACGACCGGAAGAGGCCCGTATTCGCGGATCAGGGACGTGGCGACGCCGCCCCCGAACTGGACCGACAGCGTGCCGGCGATGATCAGCAGTTCGGGCGGCAGAGTACCCAGCCGGCCGGCGGCCGGAGCCGGGGTCGCAGTCGTCGAACTGCCGGACGCGGTCATCGAAGATGGGTCCGGGCGCGGTTCGAGCCCGGACCCGTCCGGCGGCGATGCACGGTTGGCCAATGCGCGGTTGGGCTATGCGCGGGTTGCGCTATGCGCCTTTGGGACCCGCGCTCTTGGCCGTAGCGGCCCAGTCCTTCTTGAACTGCTCGATGCCCTTGTCGGTGAGCGGATGGTGGACCATCTGCTGCAGGATCTTGAAGGGCAGCGTCACGACGTGGGCGCCCGCCATGGCCGCCTGGGTGACGTGGAGCGGGTTGCGGATCGACGCCGCAAGGACTTCGGTCTCGATGTCGTAGAGGGAGAAGATCTCCGCCAGTTCGCGGATGACCGTCATGCCGTCCTGGTTGATGTCGTCGAGTCTGCCCACGAACGGCGAGACGAGGCTGGCTCCGGCCTTGGCCGCAAGCAGACCCTGGTTCGTGCTGAAGATCAGGGTGCAGTTCGTCTTGATGCCTTCGTCCGCCAGACGCGAGATGGCCTCGAGGCCGTTCTCGCTCATCGCCACCTTGACGACGATGTTCGGGGCGATCTTGGCGAAGTGGCGGCCCTCGGTGAGCATCCCTTCGACGTCGTCGGAGACGACTTCGGCCGACACGGGTCCGCTCGTGATCTTGCAGATCTCCTGGAGGATGGCGTCGTAGGATCCGCCGACTTTGGCGTACAGGCTGGGGTTGGTGGTCACTCCGTCCAGGACTCCCCATCGGGCGGCAGTCCTGATCTCTTCGACCTCGGCGGTGTCGAGAAAGATCTTCATCGGGCAACTCCTGGCTCGCACGAACGTGCCTGGGCGAATAAGTCCGCGCCCGCGCTCTTCGCTCGTCTTTTCGGCCGGATCGTACCATCGCCGCCGCAAGACGCACGCAGGGGTTGCCGTCATCTCGGACCCGGGGACGAGGACCCGCGAGGCTGTGAGGTCGCCACCTCAATCGACGCCCCTCTGGGCCCCCTGCGCCGATCGACCTCACCAGCCTTCGCGCTCGAATCACGTCCTCACCAAGAGAGACGCATGAGGCGCGAAAAAGGTTCGCTGAAGGCGCATCTTTTCTTGAGCGGTCCGAGACGGCTACTCGGCGGTGGCGGTCCCGAGCAATTCGCCCCCGACCGGAACCTCATCGGCGGGTCCGTGGAGCTCGGGCTTGCGGCCGTTGGCCAAGGCCACGGCGGATCCGATGAACCCGTCGAAGAGCGGGTGCGGCCGGTCCGGCCGGCTTCGGAACTCCGGGTGGAACTGGCTGGCCACGAACCAGGGGTGGTCCTTGAGCTCGATGATCTCGACCAGGCGACCGTCGGGCGACTGGCCCGAGAGAACCATGCCGGCGGCTTCCAGCAGCGGCCGGTACTGGTTGTTGACCTCAAAGCGATGACGGTGGCGCTCGTAGATGAGCTCCGAACCGTAGACCTGGGCAGCCTTTGATCCGGGCGTGAGCCGGGCCGGGTAGAGACCCAGCCGCATCGTGCCGCCCTTCTCCTGCATCGTGCGCTGGTCCGGCATGAAGTCGATGACCGGGTGCTCGGTGAACATGTCGAATTCGGTCGAGTTGGCGTCTTCGGTGCCGAGAACGTCGCGAGCGAATTCGATCACGGCGCACTGCAGGCCCAGGCACAGCCCCAGGAACGGCAGGCGGCGTTCGCGGGCGTACTTCGCGGACAGGATCTTGCCCTCGATGCCTCGATGGCCGAAACCGCCCGGAACCACGATGCCGCCGAGGTTCGCCAGCATCTCATCGACGTTGTCCTTGGTCAGAAGCTCCGAATCCACCCAGCGGATCTTGACGTCGACTTCGTGCGCCCAGCCGGCGTGCTTGAGCGACTCGATGACCGANNGCATGCTTGAGCGACTCGATGACCGACAGGTAGGCGTCCGGCAGCTCGATGTACTTGCCGACGAGCGCGACCTCGAGTGTCGGCTTTGGGCGCTTTATCAATTCGACCAGCTCGATCCACGACTCGAGATCGGGCACGTGGGCCATGCTCTCCAGACCCAACTCGCGGACCAGCAGCGTTCCCAGGCCGGACGCCTCGAAAAGAAGCGGGACTTCGTAGATCGTGCTGGCGGTCTCGGCGGGGATCACGGCCTCGCTGGCAACGTCCGTGAAGAGCGCGATCTTGTCGCGGATTTCCTGGCTCACCGGATGGTCCGACCGCAGGACGATCACGTCGGGTTGGATGCCGATGCCGCGCAACTCCTTGACGGAGTGCTGGGTGGGCTTGGTCTTGAGTTCGCCCGTGGCGGCCAGCGCCGGCAGCAGCGTGACATGAACGTAGACCACGTTGTGGCGGCCGACATCCTTGCGCATCTGGCGGATGGCTTCGAGGAACGGCAGCGACTCGATGTCGCCGACCGTGCCGCCGA
>PMXR01000113.1 GCA_003171035.1 Chloroflexota bacterium | reverse complement strand
CCGCCGCTGCTGCCGCCGCCGCCGCCGCCGCCGCCGCCGCCGATGCTGCGGCCGCCGCCGAACTCGAGCGGCTCGCCCGCCGGGCCGAGAGCGACGCCGCTCACTACGAGGTTCTCAAGGATCTCGTCGACGAACTGATCGACCTCTCGCTCGACTACCGCCAGAGCGGCCATCCCGGCGGCTCTCGGTCCAAGGTCCACATGCTCCTCACGCTCCTCCTCTCCGGAGCGATGCGCTGGGATATCCGCCGGCCGTGGCTGACCTACGCCGATCGCTTCGTGTTATCTGCCGGTCACACCGTGCCGCTCGTCTACGCCACTCTCGCCGTCCTCAACGAAGCGCTCCGCGCCCGGTTCGAGCGGACCGCCGATCCTCGCTTCGCCTTCCCCGACGGCGGCCGATTCGCGCTTACGTGGGAGCAACTGCCGGGGTTGCGGCACCGCGGCGGGTTGCCGGGCCATGCCGAGATGGCAGGCCGGACACTCTTCCTCAAGGCCAACACGGGGCCGTCGGGCCACGGCATGCCGTTCGCGGCGGGCGAGGCAATGGCGCTCGTCGCCGCCGGCGCGGGCGAGGTCAAGGTCTTCGTGGTCGAAGGCGAGGGCGGCCTGACGCCCGGCGCGGCGCACGAGACCAAGAATTCGGCGTGGGGCCTGGGCCTCTCGAACCTGGTCTTCCTGATCGACTGGAACGACTTCGGCATCGACGAGCGACCGGCCTCGGCCGTGGTCCACGGCACGCCCGTCGACTGGTTCGAGCCGTACGGCTGGCGCGTCACCGGCACCGACGACGGTATGTCGTGGAGGCCGGTTGCCCGTGCCGTGCTGGATGCGGCTCGCGGCCCGAATCCCACCCGCGCCCCCAGCGTGGCGTGGCTCAAGACCCGCAAGGGTCGTGGCTACGGCAAGTTCGACGCCGCCAGCCACGGCACTCCCCACAAGCAGCACTCGCCGGAGTTCTGGGCCACACGGCGCGAGTTCGCGGCCCGTTACAGCGTCACCTACCAGGGCATGGACGGGCCCGCCACTCCGGACGCGGCGGCGCTCGCAGCCGAAGCCCAGGCGAACTTCGCGGCCGTGCTCGAGGTCCTCCGGCGCGACGAGGCGCTGGTCGACTGGCTCTCGGATCGGCTGCTCGAAGTCGCGGCATCCGTTCCGGACAAGATGCCCGGCACCCGCCTTCGCACCGGCGCCCAGCCGTCGGCCGACCCGGCGTTGTTCGATTTCGAGCATTACCCGCCGGAGATGTGGCGAGCCCCAGGCGACCGCCAGCCCAACCGCGCCGGTCTGGCGACGTGGGGTTCTTACGTCAACGCCGTCGCTCGCCGCGACTCGGGCAGGCCGCTCTTCATCGCCTGCTCGGCGGACCTTGCCGAATCCACCAACATCGCCGGCTTCGCCAAGCCGTTCGGCGAGATGCCGGGGTTCGGCTGGTACGAGCGCGACTCGAACCCAACCGGCGCTCTGCTGCCGCAGGAGATCACCGAGTTCACCAACGCGGGCATGATGGCGGGGCTGGCCAGCGTCAACTTCGCCGACGACCCGTTCACCGCGTTCGAAGGGTTCTGGGGCACGTGCTCCACCTACGGTTCGTTCAGCTATCTCAAGTACGGGCCGCTGCGGCTGTTCAGCCAGCTGGCCCAGGACTGCGACCTGCGCGTCGGCAAGGTGCTGTACGTGGCCGGGCATTCCGGGCCGGAGACGGCCGAGGATTCGCGGACGCACTTCGGGGTCTTCGCGCCGGGCGTTACACAGCTCTTCCCCGACGGCCACGTCCTGGATCTCCATCCCTGGGAGTACAACGAGGTTCCGGTCGTCCTGGCCGCGGCCTGCGCCACCGACGTCCCGATCATCGCCCTCCATCTGACCCGTCCGCCGGTGGAGATTCCGGACCGCGCCGCGTTGGGGATGCCGAGCCACTTCGCCGCCGCCCGCGGCGCATACGTGATGAGGCCGTTCCGCGACGGCGCTCCGAAGGCGGGCACGGTCTTCGTTCGCGGGTCGCTCAGTACGGCGAACCTGGTGAGCGTGCTGCCCGAGCTGGATCGGCTGGGCCTCAACGTAAAGGTCGTGGCCACGATCAGCCCGCAGCTGTTCGCGCTGCAGGACGCCGCCTATCGGGCCGCGACGGTGGAACCTGCCGATCGCCTCGACTCGATGATCGTCACCAACGGCGCCTACAAGCTGATGCGCGACTGGGCCGACGACCCGATCGTGCGCGAATACTCGCTCAGTTCGGACTGGGACGACCGCTGGCG
Source organism: Chloroflexota bacterium (assembly GCA_003171035.1). Lineage (GTDB taxonomy): Bacteria > Chloroflexota > Limnocylindria > Limnocylindrales > CSP1-4 > Fen-1039. The sequence goes on along the minus strand of PMXR01000113.1, from coordinate 24,936 downwards.
GACCGGCGGATCGGTCGACGAAGTGATCGAGGAGGCACATCTGGACAGCGGGCACATCCTCGAGGCGATCGAACGGTTCGTCCGCGAGCGGCCCGAACGGTTGCGCTCGTTGCGGGAGCGGGTTGCCGCGGCCGAGGCTCGATAGCGGGGCGTAGCCGGGCGGCGCTCGCCGCCCGGCCGACTCCTTGGTCAATGTCGTCCAGGGTGACGCAAAGCGGTCGGTTGGCCGCGAACCGGCGTTGGATCGGCCTCGGTCAAGGATCCACGCTCGGACGAGCGCGCGAGATGGGTCTCCGCGTCACCGCGTGCGAGCGATTGCCGCGCAGTGTCACCCGGCGTGACGTTGAGCAGATTCGAGCCAATGGGCTCGTAGCGTCGCCCGGGGTGACGTTGAGGGGAAATGACGCCGCTCAGACACGCGCCGCCGCCGACGCGCGCGAGGCCGGGCCGGTTCCGGCCGGTGCGCCGTCCGGACGGGTTGCTGCCGTCAGGCCGCACCGCAGTTACCATGCGCTCGTGGTCGACTTCTATGACATTGATCGGGCCAACGCCAAGCTGCCGGAACTGACCGAGACGCTGCTGCTGTTGCGCGGCCTGCGTGCCGAGGTCGCTGCGGTCAGAGATCGGGTTGTCGAGCTGAACGCGCCCTGGGCGATCTCGGCTACCTCCGGCGCCGGCAGCGTTCCACGCCGCCCCGAGGTGGATGAAGAGACTCGGATTCTTCGCATGCGACTGCAGGGTATGGTCGATCAGATGCAGGCAGCCGTGGCCCAGATCGACAGTTGGGGCATCCAGCTCCGCCAGATCGAGACCGGGCTGGTCGACTTCCCGGCGCTGGTTTCGGGACGTCCCGTCTGGCTGTGCTGGCGGCTCGATGAGCCGGAGATCGGCTGGTGGCACGAGGTCAACGAGGGCTTCGACTCGCGCCACCGGCTGGAGGACCTGTTCTGACGGGCGAGCAGCCGCTGCCTGCACGACGCGGTGCGACGCGACCACCTCGCCCGGCCGAGAGTCGTGCTTCCGAAAGTCGCCCGGCCGCGGATGGGCACCCGACTGCGGAGAATCGCCGGGTCGGCGGGGGTCGCCAGGTCGGCGGGACGATCGTCCAGGGCGACAGGCGCAAGGCCTACCGGCCGATTCCACCGGACATGCGTCGCGCGGCCCTTGAGGTCGGACTCCAGGCCTACGCCCGGGGCGACTTCTTCGAGGCGCACGATCTGCTCGAGCCGGCCTGGATGGGCACATCCGATCTGGCCGAACGGGCGCTCTACCAGGGCTTGATCAAGCTCGCGGCCGGCTACGTCCACGCCGTGCGCGGCAACCCGATCGGGCTGGCCCGCAACCTCCAGGGCGCCAAACGGCACCTGGAGTCGTCGCTCGAGCTGGATCCGGGCTGGGGCCCGCGAGTCGGCATCGATCTCGACAGACTAGTGAGTGAAGTGGACGTCCGGCTCGAGTCGGTGCGGGTGGCTGTCGCGAACATGGCCACCAACCCGAGGGCCATGTTGGAACTCGTCGACGCCGCTCCCCGCATCCGCTGAGGTCGGCGTGGGCGAGGGGCGCCGACACGGGCGTGGGCGAGGGGCGCCGACACAGGCGTGGGCGCAGAAATGCGCTCGGCCCCGGGGTGAGGGCCGAGCGCGGAGTAAGGCCTGTCCGCAGGGGAGAACCTAGCTGCAGGAAGCCTTGTAGAGGTACTTCTGGACCGACGGGTCGTTGACGTTGTCCTTGGTGATGGCGGCGAGCTGCGTCTGGATGGTCGCAGTCGTGGTGCCATGGTTGAGGGCCAGGACGGTCTGCTGGACACCGGCGACGCCGATGCCGTACGGATCCTGGGCGATGAGGCCCTGGACGATGCCGGCGTTGAGGTCTTCGATCTGCTTGGGGCCGGCGTCAAAAGCGATGGTCTTGACGGTGGTGTTGCTGGCTTGCTTCAGGCCCGTGGCGACGCCCTCGGCGTTCTGGACGTTCGTCGCGAAGACGCCGGCCAGATCCGGGTTCGAGGCCAGGATCGAAGTAGTGATGGTCGTGGCGGCCGTCGGGTCGTCGTGCGTGTACTGGACGTCGAGAACCTTGACGTTCGGGTGGTTCTTCATCTCGTCGGTGAAGCCCTTGACGCGGGCGTCGGTGGTCGAGATGCCGGGGTCGACGTTGACGACGAGGACGGTGCCCTTGTCGTTGATCAACTGCGCCAGGGTCTTGGCCGCGAGGGTTCCACCGGCCAGGTTGTCGGTGGAGATGGACGAGACGGCGAAGGATGTGTCATCGAGCTTGGTGTCGACGAACGTGACCTTGATCCCGGCGTCGCTCATGGCCTTGAGAGGCGTGAGCAGTGCCTTGGAATCGTCCGGGGCAACCATGACGCCGTCCGGCTTGGCGGCGGTGACGGAGTCGATGACCGGCTTCTGAACGGTGGCATCCCACTTGTTGCCGCCGGTCACGTTGAGCTTGACGCCTTCCTTAGTGGCCTCAGCCTGGGCTCCGCAGGCCATCGTGACGTAGAACGGGTCGCCTGCGACGCCCTGGATGAGGGTCAGGTTCCAGGCCTTGCCGGCCGCCGGGGCCGCGGTGGCCGACGACGAGCAGGCGCCGACGGTGATTACCGCCAGGCCCAGCATCACTAGATTGCGCATTCGCATGGGTTCTGCCTCTCTCCTTCTTCCGGTTTCCGTTGCTGTTTGCGCCGCCGGCCCAGATAGCGAACCGGCGTTTGCGCACAAATTGGGTGTCAGCGCCGTTCCCGCCGGCGACGGCGCAGCTGGTCGGCATAGACGGCCAGGATGAGAACGGCGCCCACGGCCACGTCCCGCCAGAAGGACTGATAGCCGAGGATCGTGAAACCGCTGAATAGGACCATCGGGATGCAGACGCCGATCGTCGTGCCGACCACGGTGGCGACGCCCCCGACCAGGCTCGTGCCTCCGATTACGACTGCGGCGATGGCCTGCAGGTTGTCGTTGGCGTGGCCCGAAATGGTTGTCGTGGTGAAGATCGCCAGGCTCATGAAGCCGGCGAAGCCGGCCAGCATGCCGCTCATGGCGTAGACCTTGATGAGGTGCCGGTCGACGTTGATGCCGGCCCGGCGGGCGGCTTCCTGATTGGAGCCGATGGCGAGGGTGTAGCGGCCGAACCTGGTCAGGTTGAGCGTCACCCCGCCCACGACGGCGACCAGGATCGCCACGATGACCACGAACGGGATCTTGTCGAAGACCCGGCCCGTGCCCATGTCGCCGATGATGCTGGGCAGGTAGCGCAGGTCCTGGCCGTTGCTCAGGATCTCCGCCAGCCCCCAAGACATACCGAGCGTTCCGAGCGTGGCGATGAGCGCCGGGACCTTGGCCTTGGCTACGACCAGCCCGTTGAGGACGCCCCAACCAAGGCCGGAGCCGAGGGCGACGGCCAGCCCGAGCAGGACGATGTCCCAGCCGCTGTTCGTCGGATCGTGGCCGCCCCAGTTCATCGCCTGGGCGGAGGTCACGCCGGAGAAGAGCAGCACATAGCCGACCGACAGGTCGATGCCGCCGGTCGCCATGACGAAGGTCTCGCCGACTGCGATCACGAGCAGCACCGAGACGTTCTCGGCCATCGTCCGGACGTTGAACTCGGTCCAGAACTTGCCCGGCGCGAGGAAGTTGAAGACGAACATCAGGGCCACGAGGAGCAGGAAGATCCAGGCTCCGTTCGTGCCCAGGGTGCGGGCGACGATGCTGCCGAACCGAGTGGCGCTGAACGCCTTCCAGCGTGCAGCCAGAGGGGCGAATCTGCCGGCGATGGCGAGACGCATCGCTTGGCCGCGACCGGGGGTGAGCGCGGTCATGCCGCTCCTTCCTCGGCGATGCCGCCGGTCATGGCCGAGACGAGTTGCTCGATAGTGGCCTTCTTGGCGTCGAAACGGGCCACCCGGCGGCCCAGGCGCATGACCTCGATCCGATCCGCGACTTCGAGAACCTGGCGCATGTTGTGGCTGATCAGAACGGCCGCCACTCCGCGATCGCGGATCCTCTTGACGGTCTCGAGGACGCGTGCGGTCTGTATGACGCCGAGCGCCGCGGTCGGCTCGTCGAGGAACACGACCTTGCTGGCCCAGGCCACCGAGCGAGCGACGGCAACGCTCTGGCGCTGCCCGCCCGACAGGTTGGCTACCGCGCTCTGAGCGTTCTGGAGATCCACGCCCAGCTCGCCGAATGCCTTTCGGGCGCCGGCGCGCATCGACCGGTTGTCGAGGAAGCCCAGTTTGCCGAGGATGCCGGGCTGCATCAGCTCGCGGCCGAGGTACAGGTTCGCCGAGCCGTCCAGATCGGGGGCAAGGGCGAGGTCCTGATAGACGGTCTCTATGCCGAGCCGCATCGCCTCGAAGGGCGACCCGACGTGGATGCGCTGGCCCTCGAGTGAGATCTCGCCCTCGTCGGCCTGTTCGGAACCGGCGAGGATCTTGATCAGCGTGCTCTTGCCCGCGCCGTTGTCGCCGACAAGGGCGACGATCTCGTTGGGATAGACGTCGAAGTCACAGCCGCGCAGGGCCTCGACATGCCCGTAGTGCTTGACGATGCCGCGCGCTTGCAGCAATGGTTCAGCCATGCGGTCTCCGGTGGGTGCGTCAGCCGAGGCTGACAAGACGTCCTTCTGGAGCGGCCGCCGTGGCCTGCTAGAAACCCCGAGGCTCGGCGGTCGCCTTACCCCGCGAAGCTAGGCGCGAGCTGACCCGAGTTCATCCGGAGAGACCCCTAGGCAGATACGGGTCGAGTTCTCAGTACACGTGGTACGTACGCCGGCCACCCGCCGGCGGGAGGGCTTTCAGTTCGCCCAGTACCAGGCGCTGTTGCCGGCGACATCGCCGATCTTCATGAGCATCGCGGTCTGGCTCAGCGCCCGATCAACGTCGGGGCTGTAGATGAAGACCGTCAGCACGTCCAGCCAATCGTCGAGAAAGGCCAGCGGTGCGAGGGCGCCGTGAACCGACGACGGCACAACCCGCATCGTCTTGAAAGCCAGCGAGGCCCGCTGCTGCAACGAGACGGAGTAGTTGGAAACGGGTACGTCCTCGTTGGCGGCGATCGAGCCCTTCAGGATGGTGAAGTCGGCCTGGGTCTTCGCGCCGGCGAGATTCGTCAGCCAGTCCGTGGTGGCATCGGGATGCTGAGCGCCCTTGGGGCGGGTGAACGTGTCCACGACCATCAGGAAGACCTCGGGCTTGGCGGGGAAGCCCACGGCCTCCCAGTCGCGGCCTTCCTGGAAGCCGGCCGAGGTCAGGAGCGGCGCCGCGAAGTCGCCGAGGACCATCATGCCCACATGCCCGCCCATGAGCTGGCCGGGCATGTCGGTCCAGGCCTGGCTGCCGAAGTCCGGATAGAGGTACGGGATCAGCTCCTTGAACTTCACGAACGCCTCCCTGATCAGAGCGTCGCTCTCGACGTCGAGCAGGCCCGTGTAGAAGCGCTCGTACGTGTTGGGGCCGGCGACGGAGAGCAAGACGGCGTCGAACAGGAACGCGGCCGTCCATTTGTCGCGGGTCCCCAGGCCGATATATATGCCGTGAGTGGATAGAACCTTCGCATCGGCGATCAGCTCATCCACATCGGTCGGCGGCGTGAGGTTGTACTGCTTGAAGATCCGGACGTTGTAAAAGAGCCAGTTGGCGCGGTGGATGCTGACCGGGATGGCCATCTTGTGGCCGTCGAACGTGACCATCCGGCTGAGCACGGGCGGGTACTTGGTGTCGAGTCCTTGCGAGGACCAGATGTCGTCGACGCTTTCGAGGTAGCCGCCGTCGACGTACGTCTTGAGCTCGCCGCCGGATAGGGACTGGAACGTGTCGGGCGGCAATCCGGCCGCGAGCATCCCCTGCATCACGGTCTTGAGGGCGATGCCGCCGCCGCCGGCCGCGGGGTTGTCGTGGACCGAGATGTCCGGATAGGCGGTCCGGAAGTCAGCCTCGATCTTGTTCATGGCGTCGCGTTCACCACCGGCCGTCCACCAGTGGTATACGGTCAAGTCGTGGCTCGAAGCCTGCGGCCCAGGCGTCGCAGCGCCGGAGCAGCCGGCCATCGCAACCACGAGCGCCGCCATGGCAACCGAGAGTGATCTCCGCCGAATCGACCTCGGATTGCCCCTCAGAAAATCGGCAAGTGGCATCGTCGACTACTTCGCCCAGTACCAGGCGCTGTTGCCCGCCACGTCGTAACTCTTCATGAGCAGTGCCGCCTGACTCAGCGCGCGACTCACATCTGGGCTGTAGAGGAAGACCGTCAGCACGTCCTGCCACTCGCCGAGGAAGTCTAGCGGGGCCAGGGCACCGTGGATCGACGAGGGCACGACCGGTAGGGTCTTGAACGCTGTGGAGGCGCGCGCCTGTATCGACATCGAATAGGTCGAGACGGGCACGTCCTGGTTCGGCGCGATGGAGCCCTTGAGGAGCGTGAAGTCGGCCTGAGTCTTTGGACTCACGAGATTGTTGAGCCAGTCAGTCGTGGCATCGGGATGCTGAACTCCCTTTGGCCGGGTGAATGCGTCGATGACCATCAGGAAGACCTGGGATGGCTTCTGGGGGAACCCGACGGCCTCCCAGTCGCGCCCTTCCACTCCCCCGAGACTTGTCAGCAACGGCGCCGCGAAGTCGCCCAAAACCATCATGCCGACGCGCCCACTTGTCAGCTGGGCGGGCATGTCGCTCCAGGTCGCGCTCCCGTGGTCCGGATACACGTACGGAATGAGTTCGGCGAACTTCTGGAAGGCAAGCTTGATGTTGGGATTGGTCGCGGGGTCCAGAAGGCCCGTGTAGAACTGCTCGTATCCGTCGGAGCCGGCGACGGAGAGAAGGACCACGTCGAAAAGGTCCAGAGCGGTCCACTTGTCGCGCGTCCCGAGGCCGATCGGGGCGATACCGGCGGCTTGAAGGACCTTGGCATCGGCGATCATCTCGTCGACCGTCGTGGGCGCCGTCAGGCCCAGCCTGGTGAAGATCGGGACGTTGTAGAAGAGCCAGTTGGCGCGGTGGATGCTGACCGGAATTGCCATCTTCTGGCCATTGAACGTGACCATGCGACCCAGCACCGGCGGGTACTTCTGATCGAGGTCGTGAGCGGTCCAGATGTCGTCGACGCTGTCGAGATAACCGCCATCCACGTATGTCCTGAGTTCACCGCCGGCATGCGATTGGAAGGTGTCGGGCGGAACCCCGGCTGCCAGCTTGCCTTGAACCACCGTCTCGAGAGTGATTCCGCCACCGCCCGCAGCCGGGTTGTCGTGGATGAGCACGCTCGGATAGGCGGTCTCGAAGTCCTCTTCCATCTTGGTCATCGCCTGACGCTCGCCGCCGGCCGTCCACCAGTGGTAAACGGTCAGGTCGTGGCTCGAAGCGGCGGGCGACGACGTTGCGGCCGCGGTGCAGCCGGAGACCGACGCGATCGCGAGGGCGGCCGCAAACAACGTCACCCGTCGACGTATCGGCGTGTTTGCGGCTCGGGCCATGTCAGTGCTCCTCGTGGCGGTCCGCCGCGGACCGCCTTCTCGAGACGCGTTGGGCGCAGTCCCGGACGTTCTTGAGATTACCGATGGGACTACGGGCCGGCATCCGTAGATCTCCGCATTGGGATACTGATCCTGTCCTACGTAGGCGGGGCATCACGGCCGTTCCGCTCAACTTCGATCGCGATACCTGCGGGCGGCCTCGGCGCGGTTTCGCACCCCGAGCTTGTGAAGGATGCTGCTCACGTGCGTCCCGACGGTCCGCGGCGAAATCGTCAACGCCGCGGCTATCTCCCGGTCGGTCAGACCGTCGGCCAGGTAGCGGAGGACTTCTTCTTCGCGATCGCTCAGTTCGGACATCTCCGCCTCCTCGCCCGACGCAGGCACGTGGCGCGACTTCTCGACCAGCCGCCGGATCAGGTGAGCGGCGAGTCGCTGGTCCATGGCCAGGTCTCCGGCATGCGCGCCGCGCACGGCCCGGAGCAGAGCATCGGGCGTGATGTCCTTTGTCAGGTAGCCGATGGCGCCGCTGCGCATGGCGTCCATCAGATGGCGGTCGGACGTCGAGATGGTCAGCATCACGATCCGGGTCTCGGGCAGGCGTGGCGCAAGCTCGCGCACGAGCTGGACGCCGTCCATACCGGGCAGATCGATGTCGACCAGCAGCACGTCGGGACGCAGGCTCGGCGCGATTCGGAGCGCCTCCTCGGCCGTTGCGGCTTCACCAACCATCTCGATATCGGGCGCGGTAATGGCCTGCGTGACGGCCGCTCGGACGAGGGCGTGGTCGTCGACCAGCATGACCCGTATGCGCGCCTGTTGACGCGGCTCCGTCACGACCTCACCTCCACTGGACCGGCTCCATTCCGCAACGGCACCACGACTCGGATCCGGGTGCCGTCCTGTGGACGCGAGTCGATGATCAGCTCGCCCCCGATGATCTGGGCCCGCTCGCGCATCGAAGCCAGTCCAAACGATCCTTCTCGGACGAGCTCCGGTTCGAATCCGCCACCATTGTCGCCCACCGCAAGCTCGAGGTTCGAGTCGACGACACCGGCACGTACGCGGACGACCGTGGCGTCCGCATGGCGGGCGACGTTGTTGAGGGCCTCCTGGACGATCCGCAGCAGCTCCGCCTCGGCCCGCGGCGTAAGCCGCGGCAGCTCGCGGTCGCATTCGAAACTCGTCTTCAGGCCGAAGCGCTCGCCGAAGTCGTCGACGTTTCGCGCCAGCAGCTCACGCATGGAGACGGCCGGCTCGCTGCCGAGGCGCAGCGTCATCACAGCTTGCCGCGCATCGGCCAGCCCGGCGTCGATTGCGCCGGCCACCTCATCGGCTACGGCTCTTGCCGCCACGCTGAGATCGGGCAGCGATTCGAGCCGGCCGACCTTGAGCTTCGCCAGCCAGAGATCCTGAGCCAGCCCATCGTGGAGTTCGCGTGAAAGCCGGGTCCGCTCCTCCAGCGCCGCGCGTCGAACCTCCGAATCCTTGAGGCGGCCGAGCGTCTCGTTCGCTCGGCCGAGCTCGGCGCGCGTCTCGCGAGCCTCGGCCTCGATGCCGATGAGCAGGACCACGGCAAAGGCCACGCCCAGGATGTCGCCGCTCGTCACGAGGCCGCCGTAAGTGCCCGGGTAGAAGGCGTTGTGGAACTCGCCCGCAGCCGCGAAGATCAGCCCCACGGCCAGGAAGCCGTCGCCCATCGCCCCGGTTCGGCGATGGTGGCGCCGCGTGAGTTCGGCGGCGAGAGCGAAGATGGCGCCGCCGAGGATGTGCACCACCACGTTGAATTCCGTCGGCGAGGGCGGCACGGGCTGGATGATCTCGGTCTTGAGACTGACGATGAAGACGCCGCTCAGCGGCGGCACGAGCGGGCTCCAGGTGCCGGCGAACTGGATCAAGGCCAGCAGTACGAGCGATGGGCCGAGCAGGATGAGCCACGGCTGGCGGACGCGGACGCTGCGCAGCGACAGGCCCGCCCCGACTGCGAGCAACGCGGCAGCGATCAGGTGCCCGGCCGTGGTGATCTGTGGCTGGGCGGTGCGGGGCATGTCCTGTCCGAAGTCCGCAAGGGCAACGTCGAAGCGGCCGACCACGAAGAGCAGGCTGGCGGCGCTGCTGATCGCCAGAACCAGGAACGCCGAAGTCTGGAACAGAGCCACGGGCGCGCCGATCTCGCGGTAGCGGACCCAGGCGACCGCGGCCACGCCCAGGGTCAGGACCGTGGCAAAACTATCCAGAACGAGGTCGAGCCCGGCTTCGACGTGCTGACCGCCGAGCATCGGCAGAAACACGACGGCGGCGGACAAAGCCGCCAGAATCACGGCAGTCGCCACAACTACAGCATCGAATCGGTCGAGCCGATTCAGACGGGCAACTCGAGCCAGGCTTCGAGACGAGAGCACGGCCGAATGATAGTCGCGCCGGGTGGGCCGGCGTTCGGCGTATCGGGCCTCGTCGGACTTGAGCCGGGCGAGCTAGCCAACGATCTCCGGGCTACTCCCCGACGACCTCCACTCCCGGTACTCCCCCGAGCCGCCGCGTCATGACAGCGACCGCCTCCGGGTTCGAGTCGACGAGCAGGAAGCGCCGCCCCAGCTCCAGGGCCGCGGCGCCGGTCGTGCCACTCCCCGCGAAGAAGTCCGCCACGACTCCCCCGGGCGGGCACGACGCCGATACGACACGCCTCAACACCGCCACGGGCTTCTGAGTGGGATAGCCCGTCCGCTCGGCGCCGCCGGGTGGAACGATCGTCTGCCACCAGGTATCGGTCGGGAGTTTGCCGCGGGCCGCCTTCTCGGGCCCGACAAGCCCCGGCGCCATGTACGGGATCCGCTCCACGGCCTCCGCGTCGAACCAATACTGGTCCGGGTCCTTTACGTAGACGAGGATGTTGTCGTGCTTCGGTGGCCAGCGCCGGGTCGTTCGGGCGCCGTAGTCGTAGGCCCAGATGACCTCGTTGAGGAAGCAGCCGCGGCCGAAGATCGAGTCGCAAAGTACCTTGGCGTAGTGCACCTCTCGCGCGTCCAGGTGCAGGTAGAGCGAACCGGCCCGCCGCAGCACGCGCCGGATCTCGGCCAATCGCGGCTCGAGCATCTCCAGATAGTCGTCGTGGACGTCGAGGTAGCTGGTCGAGCCGAGCTTGATCGTTCGGTAGCGCCGGCCGGCGAAACCCGTCCGGTCGCCGCCCTCGGGATCGGCGACGGTCTTGAGCCGGCGCAGCGTCTGCCGCTTGCCGGTGTTGAACGGAGGGTCGATGTAGACCAGGTCGACCGACTCGTCCGGCAGCGAACCCAGCACGGCCAGGTTGTCGGCCAGCACAATCCGCCCGACCGATCCGCCGAGGATGTCGCCGTCGCCGCTCATCTGCCGGAGGTTACCAGGCGCCGAACTGCCCGATCACTTGCCGGACAGCACTCCAAGGTAGGTGTTCCCGTCGTCGTCGACGCCGATCAGCCCGGCCGGACCGACGGCAACGACGCCATCGAAGGTGTCCGGGTCCGGCAAGTCGCCGGTCTGTGCCAGCTCGACCACCGCCAGGTCGGTGTGAATCGCGTAGATCGCATCCGACTCTTTGGACACGGCCAGGCTGTTCGGGCCGTAGGACATGAAGGTGTAGTCGCCGACCTCCGAGTCGTCGTGCGGGCAAATGACCACCTTGCCCACCGACACGGGCTTCCAGGTCTGGCCGTCGGTCGAGCGCCATTGCAAGCTCGCCTTGGACGTGGTCTCGCCCGCGACCAGAGTGGCCCCGAATCGGCACACCATCATCGACCCGGCGGAGATGCCCGGCACGGTGTCACGCGTCCAGGTGCTGCCGTCGGGCGACCACCACAGGGCGGGACCCTGGTAGATCGCGCCGCCGGCGCAGGACGTGTCGGGCGTATTGGCCAGGCCTGAGATGACGAAACCTCCCGCGAATGCCGTGCCGCTCGTAACCTCCACCAACCCTTTGAAGGCGGCGGCCTTGAGATCGACGGGCTTCCATGAGATCCCGTCGGTGGACGTCAGGACGCCGCCGGAGCCGGCCATGATGTAGCCCGCGGGGCCGCTCCCGACCAGCCCGCTGTCCAACTCGGTGGTCACCGTGTGCCAGGAGATGCCGTCGGCCGACACGGCGACCGGCCACTCGTAGACCGCGGAACCGCAGTCGGCGTGTGAGATATCGACCGCCAGCAGACCGGCCGGACCTTCGAGCATGGCATCGACGCCGTTTTCGGTGAACGGCGAGTCGTCGCTCGAACCGGTCCATTTGAACCCTTTGCCCGGCGTCCAGTGGATGCCGTCGCTCGAATTCGACGTTTGCGTGACCACGTCGCCGTCGTCCATGTTCAGCTGGTTGAACGCGACGTAGCCACCGCTCCAGCCGAGCACGTGCCAGCCGGACTCGTCATCGACCCCGTCCGGGTAGCTGTCGGAGTCGGGGGGATCGGCCCAGACCGCGGCCCTGCCCGCGACCTTCGTCCAGTGGATCGTGGTCCAGTTCGCGGCCGCCGGTGCCGGGAACGCAGTCGCGCGGACTGTCGGAGCCTCGCTCGGTGATGCCGCGGGGGTGGCCGGGAGCGACGCGACGGACGCGGCAGCGGAGGTGTCGGACGGCGCGCGAAGGCTCGCGACCGGGCCGCTCGACGGCGGCGTGGAGGCGGCGCCGGTGCAGGATGCCGCAGCGCTCGCGATCACCATCGCGGTGACGAGCACAACAGCTCGACGGCGGCCAAACGAGCCGATTCCCTTGGACATCTATTCCCCTATCGGTGATGGACCGGTCTCCGGTCGAGACGAACCTACCGCGGGTAGCTGCCGGTCAGCTTCTTCCAGACGCGATGCGGGCCGTGGAACGCCGGCGTGCCGGACAGGAACATGTACGGGCACAGGCCCTTGACGACGCTGATGCCGTTCTGCTCGCAGAAGGCCACGGCAGTATCGGTGGCCGCTCCTGGCGCCATGCCGCCGTACATCCAGACGTGCTTGACCCCGGCGGCGGCGCAGTCGCGGACGATGTCGTCCGTGGCCGTCTTGGGGGTCATGATCAGCACCCCGTCGACGCCGGGCTTGATGTCGGTGACCCGGGCGAAGCACGGCTGGCCGTCGATCTCCTTGGCGTTCGGATTGACCGGGATGGCTTCGTAACGGCGCTGCCGGAACTCTTGCCAGAGCACGGTTCCGAAGCCCTTCGGGTCGCGCGAAACGCCGACTACGGCGATGCGCTTGAGAGCCAGGAAGTCGTCGACCTGCTGCTTGGTAGTCATTGATTCCCTCGGTGCTGCATCTTCCGCCGCCAGTCTGACCGCGGAGCCGGTGGGCCCAAAGGGCCGGATGTCCCGATGCTAGACCGGGTCCGTCGGCCGGGCGTCCTTCGCGTGATCGAGGTCGGGTCGACCGATCGGACGATTGCTTTCGGGGTACGCCGGCGGGATCATCGAACCGGCGATCGAACCGGCCGCTCCGACGGCCTCGCCGCGGACCAGGTCGAAGGAGGCGCGCGTGAAGAAGGCGATCGTCGTGTATCGAAGCCACTCCGGCGTAACCCGCCACTACGCCGAGGAGATTGCCGCCTTCCTGAATGAGCGCACCGTCGCGGCAGAAGTCGTGTCGGTCGGCGAATGCAAGATGGAGAGCCTGGCCACGGCCGATTTCCTGCTGCTCGGCTGCTGGACGAGCGGGCTCTTCGTCATCGGCCAGCACCCCGATGAGCCCTGGCTGGCGTTTGTCCGCGAGATGCCCGCGCTCACCGAACCGCAGCCGCGAGTCGCGCTGTTCACCACTTACAAGCTTCGAACCGGCAGCCAGTTCGCGAGGATGCGCGCCGCACTCGCCGGCAAGACCGCCGCGCCGCAACTCGAACTCCAGTCTCGCAGCGGCCGTCTGTCGGATACGGACCGGCAGGCGCTGGAGCGATACCTGGCGTAGATCTGTCGCCCACGGCGCGTCGCCACGGCCAGAAATGGGCCACGCCGCCGTTCCGGCGCGGGGGGACGCGGAACGGCGGCGTGGGGGCAGGGGCCGCGCCAGATCTAGCGGGAAAGGCGGGTGGCATCCTTCCGCGCCGAACTCCGGACGACCCCAGAGTTATGCGGGTTTGAGGGTTACACAGTCGGCGTGGCGGTCGGAGTGGCCGTCGGCGTCGCGGTCGGCTTCGGAGTCGCGGTCGGCTTCGGAGTGGCCGAAGCCAGCTTGATCTCCTGCTGGGCCCACTTGGCTGCCCAGTTGGCGAGGGTGAAGTCCCACTTCGCTATCGCGAGTTGAACCCTGACGCTCGTCAGGATCGGCATCGCCGAACCGTCGCCGAGTTGTGTGGGAGTGATTGCCAGAAGCTGCGCCGGCAGCGGCGACACGAGTGCCTCGCCGTTTGTGAGAGCGAGCTTCATGTCGTTGAGGAAGAGTTGAGCGTCCGCAGTCTCGGGACCGGCCGGTGCTCCGGCAATTGCCGTCGCGATCGTCGCCTCGAGAGCGGCCAGCTTCGACTCAGAAGAGATCAGCTTCTCGGCTCCGACTATCTCCTGGACCCAGAGCTCGACCGTGCGGAACGTGCTGCCTTCGGACTTGAGCGTCTGGTAGTCGGCCTGCAGTGCCGCGAGAGTGGTCTCGCCGTCGACCTTGGTCTTCAACGTCTGGAGACCGGAGATCAGACCGTTGATCTCGGCATCGACGGTAGCCTTGTCGGACGTGCCCAACCCGGAGCCGTCGACCTGCTTGATCCAGCTCTGGAGGGTCTTGATCCGGCCGGCGATCTGAGCGTCGAGCGTCTTCTGGAGCGGAATCTGCGCGCAGTAGATCTTGTTGAACGAGGCATCGATATGGCCTCGCAGCAAGCCAATGCGCTGCTCCCAGATGCCCAGACCGCTGGCCGCGTCCTTGCCAACACCAAAAGCACTGTCCTTCAGGCTGGTCGTGGTGATCGTCAGCGGTGAGGTGCTCGGGGTCACGACCGGCGTGCAAGTGGCCGGCGGGTTAGTCGGCTTGGGTGGCTTGGACGCCGCAGGCGACTTGGACGGATCCGGCTTGTGCGTCTTGACGGCGTGACTCGGCAGGTCGGACGGCCATGCCCAACCCGACGGCAGTGGCTTGGCGGACGTGCCGGGGACGCCGGGGCCTCCGCCGCCATGCCCCGGATCATGCGCGGCAACGCCGCTCAGGCCTGCGAGCGCGAGCAGGCTCGCGGCCAGCATCGCGGCCACTACCTTCGTCGAAATGCGACTCATGGGTTAACTCCTTCCGCTTCCGTCCGGCGGGCGATCCCCGACCGGACACGGGTACCTTCGTCCGAGGCGCTACCTAAGCCGGGCCAACTCCGTGACTCCGACGCCATTGGTGCCTCGACCGTTGATTGCGACTGCCGCCCCGTTCGGGGCAAGTTGAGCGTCGTCGATTGAGGCGACGCCAGTCAGGTTGAGCTGCCGGATCGTGCCGCTCGCGGTGAGCAGCAACGGCGTCCGCCCGTCACCGAAGAACTCGACAACCTCTCCGTGCCGAGATGTTGCGACCGAGCCGCCGGGCGCGAAGCGCGTGTCCGGGGTCGAGTGCGTGCCTTGCCAGCGCAGAACGTTGCCGCCACTGGACGTGAGCAGGGTGCCGTCGGGCAGCCAGCCGCCGTCTCCGACATGCACCGTCGACCCGTGCGAGAGATCGACGAGCGTGCCGGCCACGTACAGCCAGTTGCCGTCCGGGCTGAATGAGACTTCGGGTGCGTAGCCCGGGCCGCTGCCCGGGGTGGACGCATGGATTGAGGTGTGGGTATACGAGACCTCTGTCGACAGGCTCGGGACCGACACGATCTCCAGCCATCCCGAGAAGCCGGCGCCCCGGCCACCGGACGGATGGATGACGGCGAGCTTCCGACCGTCCTGCGAGAAGCCGATCGGGATGCCGGCGTGCGACGGTCCGACAGTCTGGCCGTCCCAGATCACGAATGACGACTGTGCCGGACCCCAGCCGCCCATCGAGGCGACTGCAACGTCACCCGATCCGCTGCCGAGGAGGACGGCACCCGATCCGCTGCCGAGGAGGACGGCACCCGATCCGCTGCCGCCCTGGCCGTGATCGCCGGGCATCGTGGCTACGGCGTGGCCGCTCAGGTCGACGAGTCTGATCGTGTCCGATCCGGGCCCCCTGCCGTCGGTCGAGGTGGCGATGGTGTTCGAGTCGAACCAGGTGGCGCTGTCGGCGGTGACCGACCCGCTCGACTTTCCCGAGGAGTTCAGAATCTTGATCTGTCGCTGCGTGGTCCAGCCGCTGCCGCCGGCAGTCAGCAGATGGGCTCCGTCGGGTGCCCAGCTGACGGGCCAGCCGGATAGGCCGACGACACTCAACGGCGCCTGCGGGGTGACCGTAGTTACCGGCGTCGGGGGAGCCACGGCGATCCCACCGGGCGTCTTGCCCGTACCTGCGCCCGTTGGCACCGGGCCTGCGGTCGAGGGCGTCGCAGCCGTAGCGGGGGAGACAACCGGCCCGAGGCTCTGCGTCGCGACGGCGTTCGAGGGACTCCGGTCCGCCGCCGGATGTGGCACCGGCATGAGCTGTGGCAGCAACACGCCAAAGGCGACCAGAACCGCGAGGGACAACGCCAACGCAACCGGCACGAGCGACCGAGCGTGCGGCCGCAGACTGCCCAACAGTCCAACCAGGGTCGGGCGCGTTTCGTTCTGAGGGAGTGCCGAGGGCGGCAGAACGGTCTGGCGCCAGCTCGCGGAGAGGAGTCGATCGGTGAGCCGGTAGCCGGAGTAGAGCCCCTTGCATTGCTCGCAGGTCTCCAGATGGGCCCGCTCGTAGTCGCGCAGGCCGTCGAAACTGGCGTGCTGCGCCGCTTCGCCGAGGCGATCGCTCGAGACGTGGGCCGAGTGCGTCAGCTTCATGAGAGCCCCTGCTCCTGCGCATAGCCCGCCAGCCGCTCGGCCAGATGCCGTCTCGCCCGGAACAACAGAGTGGCGACGGTGCCACGCGTGACGTCCATCACCGCGGCCGCCTCGCCCTGTTCGTATCCGAGGCCGTAGACCAGGACCACGGCCACGCGCTCACGCTCCGGCAAGCGAGTGACTGCGGCCGAGACGTCGATCGCGATCGAAGGGTCCACGGGGATGAAGGCAGCCACCGGCTCCGTTGAGTCCTCCCGGCGTCGGTGCCGCAGGTAATCGAACGTGCGGCGAGCGGCAATTCGGCGCAACCAGGCCTCGAGCTTCGAGTCGTCGCGAAGCTGATGGCGGTGCTCACGCGCATGCATGAGGGCATCCTGAGCGATGTCCTCGGCGCTGGCGCCAGCACCGAGCGCACGGCAGAGGGCCGTGAGGTCGGCGAAGTGTTTCGTGTAGTTGTCATCAAGCCTGTCTCGTGCCCCTACCAGGACGCTGGCTCCCTTCACATAGACAAGAGGGGTCGAACCGCCTCAAGTGTTGACGGCGGCTTCGAAATCGTCGGGCGCAACGAAACGGGCGCACCGAAACGGGCGCACCGAAACGGGCGCCACGAACCCAGTATGGGCGGCCTTCGAAGGATCAGGCCTCGGGCACGTTGTCCATCGCGACGGCCGGGGCGGAATGTCCGGCCGAAGGACCGGCGTCGGCGAGTTTCGCAGGAGCGGCGACCCCGACCTGGACGGCGCGCCGGCCGAGCGGATGGATTGTCTGACCGGCGGTTGCTCGCGGCAGGAACCGCTCGGTGAGACTCGAGACCCGGGGACCCACGAACCAGCCGGCCACGACCACCACGATGGCGATCTGCGGTCCCGGCCACCGGCCGAAGGCGCACAGACCCACGGCGAGCCAGAACCACTGGCCGCGCAAGCGCAGGAACTCGGGGATGGCGAACACGAAGCCGTGGATCCAGAGCGACGGGGACGCGACCAGGGACGCGAGCCCGAGTCTCGCCAGACCCTTGCGTCCGCGGCGCAACAGCGCGGCACAGACGACTCCACCGGCGAGCGGTATCAGTACAAACTCGGGTAGCCACCGGCCCAGACCTATGCCGTAGAAGGTCGGCTCGATCTCCTGGGACCGCTCATATGCGGCCAGCGCCTTGATCCACTCGGACCACATGCCGACGCCTGTAAGCGGCAGAGTGAGCACGACCACGGCAGCGGCCAGCGCCACACTGGTGGCCACTCGGCGCCACGCCCGCTGTCGCACCAGCCAGAGCCAGATGATGCCGTTTTGCGGCTTGAAGATCGCCCCGAGCCCGAGCAACTCGCCGTAACGCGGCGCGAGGGCCAGCAGCAGCAGCACGGGGATGGCCACGTTGCCGACGAAGAGCCCTTCCTCGATCGGCGGCCAGAGCAGCGCAATCAGCGCCCAGTGCCACGACAGCCCAAACGCCCGCAGCGAGTAGACCACGGCCGCGACAGACAGGCCCAGCCACACCGAGCCCACGAGCCAGGACGGCAGTACCGACAGCGCGGCAAAGACGGGCACGGCTGGCGGCGCGTAGAGGAACGGCAGATACCCGCCGTAGGGGTAGTGATGGATCGCCAGCGTGGTGTAGACCGGGGCTCCGGCCAGAAACTGACTGCCAGCGTGCAGGTACAGGTTGAGGTCGCGAAGCGGGTCCGACGTGGAGAATTGGCAGTCTCTGAGCAATGAGCCGGCCAGCACCTCGAGTGCCATCAGCTGCGTGGCGGTGATGCTGCGCCGAACTACCAGGACCGCGGCAACTCCGAGCCCGACGAGGGCGGCCCAGACGAGACCGCCGAACCCGTACGGGCTGGTCCCGGCAAATTGCGAAAGCGCGAAGACGGCCACGGCCGTAGGCCCGAGGGCCGCTCTCACGAACCCGCGCCCGGAATCGGCCTGGGGCGGGCCGGCCCGCACAAACCCGGCCTGCACAAACCCGGCCCGGCCGCCATCCGACCTCATGGTGCCGCGAAACTCTGGACTCTTCGCCAACCCGCTTTGTCTCCTTGGTACGACCCTATCGTCCCATGTCGAGGGCCGGCCCGGAAGCGCCGGGCCGTGGTCAGCGGCGGCGTCCCTTGGCGTATGCTGACGAAGCAAGCAGGAGGACCCAGCCAGTGCCCGAGACCAAAGCGCCGAATCAGACCGCATACGCCGCGGCACCCGATCGCTACAAGTCGATGTCCTACCGGCGGGTGGGCCGCAGCGGCATCCAGCTGCCGGCACTCTCGCTCGGCTGGTGGCACAACTTCGGAACCGACGCGCCGCCGGAACGGAGTCGAGCAGTGGCTTGCCGGGCGTTCGATCTGGGCATCACCCATTTCGACCTGGCCAACAACTACGGCCCGCTCCCCGGCTCGGCCGAGGAGAGCCTGGGCCGCATCCTCAAGTCGGACCTGCGCCCCTTTCGCGACGAGCTGATCATCTCGACCAAGGCCGGCTACGACATGTGGCCCGGACCGTACGGCGAGTGGGGATCGCGCAAGTACCTGCTGGCCAGCCTGGACCAGAGCCTGGGTCGGATGGGCCTGGACTACGTCGACATCTTCTACTCGCACCGGCCGGACCCCAACACGCCGCTCGAGGAGACGATGGGCGCCCTGGACACAGCCGTCCGATCGGGCCGGGCGCTCTACGCCGGTATCTCGAACTACGGCCCCGAAGAGACCAAGCAGGCGATCTCGATCCTGCGCCGGCTGGGCACTCCCCTCCTGATCCACCAGCCCCGCTACTCGATGCTGGATCGCCGGATCGAGGAGGGCCTGCTCGACGTCCTCGGTGACGAGCGCGTCGGCTGCATCGTCTTCTCCCCGCTCGAGCAGGGTCAGCTGACCGACCGCTATCTCAAAGGGACGCCGGCCGGTTCGCGGGCGACGCACTCACAGTTCCTCAACGAGGGGACGATCGCCTCGAATATGCCGCGGGTCCGAGCACTCAACGAGATCGCCTTGCGGCGCGGGCAGAAACTCGCGCAGATGGCTCTGGCGTGGGTCCTGCGTGACGATCGCGTCACTTCGGCGATCGTCGGGGCCAGCTCCGTCGAACAGCTCGAGGCCAACGTCAAGGCGCTGGACGGCCCCGCCTTCGACGAGGCGGAGATGGCCGAGATCGAACGCTGCCTCGCCCCGGGCTTTGCCGACTAGGGCTCGGGAGCCGGAACGGCGGCCCGCCGCCGGCCTCGCGGCCGGTTCGCGGGCCGCGAGCTCACATCAGGGCGCTGCCGCGCTGCAGTACCAGTGCCGCCAGGGCGATCAGCTGGCTTCGTGCCTGCGGGTTCGTCGGGAACGACATGTCGAATATGAACTGGCCGGAGCGCACCACGATGGCCGCCATCCCGCCGGTTGAGTTGAGGTTAACGCCGGCCTGATCCGCGCCCGGCAGATCGCCCGAGGCAAGCTCGGTCAGGCTTCCGGTCTCGCCGGCGATCGTCTGGTACGTGCCGACCGGGTCGCCGGTGAACGCATCGAACTCAATGCCGCCCGTGCCACCCGAAGTCCCCGAATAGACGCAGTAGTGGCCGCCGTTCTCATCGGTGTTGATCGTCGGCGCTCCGGCGCCGGAGATGCCCGCCGCGGCGAAGTCGCCCGGCCCCAGCAGGGAGCAGAGGTTTCCGCCTAGCGCGACCGGCACGCCCGTCGCCGTGGACACGATGCTCGGCGCGTGCGTGGCCGAGGATGCCCGCGGAGTAGCCGACGCCCCGGCCACGTGGGACGCCGCGACCACCGCGGTCCGGTGAGCCGTTGCCGCGGGCGACGCCGTGCTATCACTCACGCATGCGGCAGCGACTGTGGCGGCCCCCACCAGCAAGATCGCGGTCACGAGATGTCGTTTCGCGAACATGTTTCCCTCCGAACGAGCCGGTTCACCGGCGACCGGATGACTGCAACACTACGTCATCGCGCGGCGAACCCGGGTCGCGACGGGCCCGGGTTCGCAAATCGACGGTGGGTGGCCTCGGGCCCAACCGCTAGGTGGTCTTGAGAATGCCGAAAGTCGCACCCTGGGGATCGGCCAGGATGGCAAGCCGAGGCGGTCCGTCCCGGCCGGTGCGGCGCCGAAATCGCCACGCAACGGACGCGCCGGAATGTCGCGGGAGGCGCTATTCTGGCCGTGGCGCTTGCGCTCCATGAGGAAGTTGTGCATGAATGTTCTAATCGCCGACGGCTTGGGCCCGCTCGTTGGCTGTGAACATGGCATGACGAGCGCCATCCTGGTCTTCGGGGGAGACAGATGACCACAGAAGAGATCGACCTGGTCGAGGAGATCCTCGGCCCGGCGGCAGCGGCCCAGTGGGCGCCTCCTGAGTCGCCCGGGTGGGATTGGACGCCCTTCGGCGGGTCGTCCGAATACGTCAAACCCAAGCGCCAACTCCACCTCAACCTCCACCTCAACAACCCCTTTGCCCGGCCCCGAACCGAGAAGCCCGTGGCGGTGGCGAAGGTCGCCGCAAAGGCCGAACCGCGGCACTTCTCGGCGGCCCGGGTCGGCATCGGATTTGCCATCGGTGCGGTGGCGGCGACGATCCTGATCGCGGGCGTCGCGGCCGCTGCCCTCTCCGCCTTCGCCGATCGCGCCGTCCCGGGCGTGAGCGTCGGCGCAGTCGATGTCTCGGGCCTGACGCGCGACCAGATCATCACCGATCTGACTGCCAAGTACGCTTACCTGGGCCAGGGCAAGGTCACCGTCACCACGCCGAACGGCGTGGCCACGATCACCTATCAGGAAGCCGGCCGCGCGCCGGACCTCGAAGCGATGGCAGACGCCGCCATGTCGGTCGGGCATTCGGGCAATCCAATCGAGGACGCCGTCTACATGCTCCGTTCCGCACTGGGAGGCACGTCCCTGCCGGTAGCGGTCCGGATCGACCCCACCGCGATCGCCGGCCGGTTGCGGCAGGTCGGAGGTACGGACCTGATCCCAGCCCACGATGCCAGTGTCACGGCCACGGGCGCGACCTTCCTGGTGACACCTTCCACGGACGGAATCGGGGTCAACGAGCGGGCCGTGGCCGGCGGCATCATCGACCGGCTCATGCAGCCGGACGCCCCGTGGGACCTCCAGGTACGGGGTACCTTCCAGAAGCTCGACCCGGCGGTCACCACCAAAGATGCCCAGAACGCGGCTGCAGCCGCCCAGAGGATGGGCGTCGAGATCGACCTCAGCTGGGCGGCCGCGACCTCGGCCGCGATCCCGAGCTCAAGCCCCAGCCCAAGCCCCAGCCCAAGCGCGACGGCCTCCGGCGCCAGCCCGAGCCCGGTTCCGACCCCGACCCCGGTTCCGACCCCGAGCCCGGTGCCAACCCCAATCCCGAGCCCGGTGCCGATCGCCGCCGGAACGAACAAGATCGACGCCCAGACGGTCAGGAGCTGGATCGTCTTCGGCACGAGACCGGACGGCACCTACGGTCCGGCAGTCGACCCCAACCTGGTCCAGGCATACGTTGCGTCGCTGTCGAGCAAGGTCGGGTCTCGGGCCGTCGAACCTTCCGTCGTCTACGGCAGCGCGGGGACGCCGTCCGGACTCAAGGGCGGCCGAAACGGTATCGGCCTTGATGTGGCCGCCGATTCCCGGACGATCGAGGCATACCTGGCCGGTCTCGGCTCGGGCACAAGCCAGACCGCCGTCGTGACCATGGCCACAGTGCAGGTCTCGCCGCAAATCTCACTCGACAGCCTGACCGGCATGGCGATCATCGGCTCCTGGACCACGACCTTCTATCCGGACGTCAGCAACGGCAACGGGGCCAACATCCGCGTTCCGGCGGCGCTGCTCAACGGCCTTGTCGTGGCACCCGGCCAGCAGTTCAGCTTCCTGCAGGCCGTGTCGCCGATCGACACCGCACACGGGTTCGCCATGGGCGGCGTCATCGTCCACGGCAAGAGCGACCACACCGGCGCCATCGGCGGCGGCATCTGCTCGGCCTCCACGACGATGTTCAATGCGGCGGCCCGGGCGGGGCTCCAGATCGACGAGCGCCACGCGCATTCCTACTACATCACCCGCTACCCGGTTGGGCTCGACGCCACGGTCTACTCCAACGGCTACTCGGCGATGGATCTCAAGTGGACCAACGACACTCCAAACCCGATCGTGATCAGGGGCCGGAGCACCAAGGGCTCCAAGAGCACCGTCACCTTCGAACTCTGGAGTCTGCCGACCGGCCGCACGATCACTTTCTCGCCCGAGTACAAGTCGAACGTCCTGAAGGCCACCGACCACACCGTGTACACGACTGCGCTGGCGGTCGGAAAGCAGAACAGGGCCGAGTACCCCACCGATGGCTTCGACACGTCGCGAACTCGGACCGTGACCGACTCGACCGGCAAGGTGATCCACACCGATACCTGGACCTCGCACTACATCAAGGTCGATGGTCTGCTGGAAATCGGCCACAAGGCGACCCCGACCCCGACGCCGACGAAGTCGCCGACACCGTAGGGCCCCATGGCAGTTGCGGCTAAGCTAGCGGGGCCGCCGGCGCCATCGCCAACACCGGCATCGAGTCGGAGGATCCGGATCTGCCGTCCAAGCCGCCCGCCAAGCCAGACGCACCCGACCTTCCCGCCGACCTCCACCCTGCCCCGATCGGCGTCACTCTCGACGGGCTGTCGCTCGAAGCGACGATCCTGGAGCGCGTCGACCTCTCCGGTGGAACGACGTCCGAGGTGCGGTTCGACGGTTGCCGTCTCGTGCAGGTCGACCTGACCGGCACGGTCATCCCCCAGGCGCTCGTCCAGGATGCGGTCGTCAGCGGCGGCAGCTGGGCCAATATGCGGACGCAGAAGATGCGTCTCCGCCGCGTCTCTTTCGCGGGCGTCCGGCTGACGGGTGCCACGCTGGCGTCGGCGTCGCTGGAGGACGTGTCGTTCACCGACTGCCGGGTCGACCTCGCATCCTTCCGCTCGGCCACGCTGAATCGCGTCCGCTTCGAGCGTTGCCGCCTCGACGAGATCGACTTCGGGGGCGCGAAGCTCGCGTCGGTCGAGTTCATCGACTGCGTGCTGGTCAAGGCGTTGTGGACCGATGCGACCCTGACGCGCTGCGAGATGCGCGGCTCGGACATTTCGGGCGCGGGCAATCCGGAGCGTCTGCGTGGTGTCCGGATGCCCTGGCCAGACGTCCTGGCATCGGCCGCGGTTCTGGCCGCCGCGGTCGGAGTGGAGATAATCGACTAGCCCGGAGCCGGGCCGGCAACGACAAAGGAGAGACATGCCATCTTCCGACAAGGTCCGCTGGGGCATCCTCAGCCCCGGTCGAATCGCGAGCAGGCTGCTCCAGGACGCCGGCCGGGCGACCAACTTCACGGTCGTGGCGGCGGGCAGCAGGAGCATTGATCGTGCGCAGGAGTTTGCGGCGAAGTTCGGCCTGGCTCGAGCCTACGGTTCCTACGACGAGCTACTGGCCGACAGGGAAGTGGATGCCGTCTACGTCGGCGGCCCCAACTCGCTGCACCACCCAATGACGATGCTGGCCCTGTCGGCCGGCAAACACGTCCTGTGCGAGAAGCCCTACTCTCGCCACCCGGCGCAGGTCACCGAAGCGTTCGACGCGGCCGACGCCGCCGGGCTGCTGGTCATGGAAGCCTTCATGTGGCGCCACACGCCCCAGACCCGACGCTTCGTCGAGCTGCTGCCGGAAGTGGGCGAGGTTCGCTCGATCCGGTCCACTTTCGGTTTCGTCATGGAGAGCACGACCGACGTCCGGCTCGACCCCGCCATGGACGGCGGCTGCCTCTCTGATGTGGGCTGCTACCCGATCAGCGGTTCGCGGCTGGTTGCCGGCACCGAGCCCGTGCGGGTCTTCGGCGAGCAGGTGCTGGGTCCGTCCGGCGTCGACATCCAGTTCTCGGGGATGCTGCGGTTCCCGACCGGCGTCGTGGCCGAGATCGTCGCCGGCTTCACCTCGGACCAGCGTTCGCTGGAAGTCGTCGGAGCCAACGGCACGCTGCTGTCACGAGATCCGTGGCAGGGCGAGTTCGGCGGGATCGAGCTCAACGGCAAGCCGGAGCTTGTCCCAGACGTGGACGCCTACCGCCTGGAGATGGAAAACCTGAGCGACGCGATCCTCGGCCGCGCCAAGCCGCTCCTGGGCCGCGCCGACGCGCTCGGCCAGGCGCGTGTCATCGACGCGCTTCTGCGATCGGCGGCGAGCGGCGAGGCGGTTTCGATCGCGAGCTGAGAGTTAGCGCAGTAGCGTGAGGATGCTCTGGGGAGCGGAGTTGGCCTGGGCGAGGATGGCGGTGCCGGCCTGCTGGAGGATCTGNNTTGGTGAAGTTGACCATCTCGGCGGCAACGTTTAGATCGCGGATCCGGGACTCCGAGGAGTTGAGGTTCTCCGAGGCAACCCCGACGGCGGCGATGATGTAGCCGAGACGGTTCTGGGCCGCGCCCAGGCCCGAGGCGATGCCGTTGATGGAGTCGATGCCCTTGTCGACGGCGTTGATCAGGGCCGCGGTTGCGGTGCCCTGACCGGCCGCCCAGGCAGCCTGGCTGCCGACAGCGGTGTTGAAGGCGGTGACCGCAGCGTCGAAGCCCGTGTAGGTCGAGGTGTTCACGTTGCCGAACGTGATGCTCATCGTGTCGATGGCATTGGCACC
>PMXR01000103.1 GCA_003171035.1 Chloroflexota bacterium | reverse complement strand
ATCTCGCCGGTGCTCATTGCCCTAGGCGGCGTGGCCACGACGGTCGGCGCCGGCGGGGCCTCGGTGGTCTCCCGCGCGCTCGGCCAGAAGAACCCCGAACGAGCATCGCGGACGATTGCCAACACGTTCCTCATCTTCTGGGCCGCGGCGATAACCATCACCGTCCTGGGCGCACTGTTCATCAAGCCGATCGTCTACGTCCTGGGCGCAACCGACAGCATCGCGCCCTATGCCACGGACTACGGCCGGATCATCTTCCTCGGCGCGCTCACCAGCACCGGCTTCTCGGCCGTCATCCGGGCCGACGGCAACGCGCGCTACTCGACCGCGATCTGGGTCATCCCGGTGACGGCCAACATCATCCTGTGCTGGCTGTTCATCATGGTCCTGAGGATGGGCGTGGCCGGCGCGGCGCTGGCTACGGTCGCGGGCCAGGCCATCTCGGCCGCCATGAGCATCTACTTCTTCTTCCTCCGGCCGAACCGCTCATACCAAGTCCGGGCGCGCTACTTCAAACCCGACTGGCCCATCATCAGCGAGGTGCTGACGATCGGGCTGCCGTCGTTGATCAGGAACCTGGGGGCCAGCGCGGTCCTCATCCTGACCAATAACCTGCTCCGCGTCACCGGCGGCGATGCGGCGCTGAGCGTCTTCGCGATCGTCAACCGCCTCTCGTCGGCCCTGATCACCCCACAGACGGGCATCGCCCAGGGGATGCAACCGCTGGTCGGCTACAACTTCGGCCAGCACCATGCCCAGCGAGTCCGCGAGATCATCCGGCTCTCTCTCGGTTCCGCCGTCGTATACGGAGCGGTCCTGTGCGGCCTCTGTCTGATGATCCCGGCGGTGTTGATCGGGCTGCTGTCGCGGGATAGCGCGGTCATGGACGAGGGGCAGACCGCCCTCAGATTGCTGGCGCTCGCCTACCCCCTTGCCGGCGTCGGCGTGGTCGTGGCGGCGGCGTTCCAGTCGGTTGGGCGGGCCAGGGACGCACTCGTGCTCACCATCGGCGGCATCCTGGTCAAGCTGCCCGTGCTCCTGGTGGCGTCCAGCCTCTTCTCGCTCAACGGTATCTGGGCCGCGGGGGCGGTTTCGGAGCTGGCGGTCTGTGTCGTGTCATTGGTAATGCTGAAGCGCTTCTTCGCTCAGCCCGAGGAGAGCGAGGCACTATTTGGTGCATCGGCGGAGCCAGGGCCAGCCGTTCTGCCCATTGGGCAAGCTATCGGATCCGGGCCGGCGGCCGAGTGACGCGGCGGGCGCCAGGCGAGCCCGGAGATACCGCCGCGAGCGCCTTCGATCGACGGAGCGCCAGCCTCTACGGCCGACGGGGGCCGTAGAGGCTGTGGCTGCCGTCAGACGTCGCCCAGGATCTCCGGCGCCGCGTCAGGATTGCGCTTCCCCGTGCCCGGCGGGTCGTCGAGCCGGTCGCTCTCCTCCCAGGCCGGTTCGCCGGTCTCCTGATGCCGCTCACGACCCGCCTCGCGCCGCTCGTGGCGCGGTGGCGGCTCCGCCGCCGACGCATCCGATACGCCCGTCAGGGTTCGCTTGATCCAGGACAGCAGCGACACAAGGGTCTCCTTAGCGACGATCGAACGGCGTGGCTCGGCACCGAGTCTACGTCTCCCGGTCAACCGCCCGCCGCCAGCCTCGACTGGCCGACGGGAGCCGTTTGTCGTGACCCTAGAAGCCAGCCGCATCCGCTGCATCCTGATGAACCCGATCTACACCGGCTGGATACGTCGCCACCGCGGTCCCAACGAGGCCCGCAACCGGCTCCCTGGCATGCCGATCCTCCGGTGTCCGACGAACTCTGGGCCAGGGGTCGAGGAAGTCCGGCGCACCCTGTCAGTGGCGCACGGACGTGCGGATCGCCCAGATAGCGGCGAGAAATGCGGTCATCCCGCTCCAACAGGCGAGCAGGCCGATTAGCAGGCCGATTAGCAGGCCGAGCGAGGCGGAGCTACCCGCGATTGCCTTGTAGAGAGTCTCGTTATAGGCGGCCACCGCGATCGTCAATTCTGCGACCCACGCCGTGAGCAGGATCACCCTCCGGGGTCGGGTCGGGGTTCCGCTGAAGAAGAACGTCACCAGGCCAGCTGCCCCCAGCACGGCCAGGCCCAGCACAAGGCGCGGTTGATACCCGACAGAACCTGCGGTCCACCAGCCGGGCTGCGGACCCAGCCTTGCGATCAGGAGAGCCGCAACGATCAGCACCGGAACCGCGGCTCGGGCAAGCCGGACGCCTGCGGTGCGCCAGAGCTCCCTCGCCTGACTTGTGTCCGGGGTTGGCGCCAAGACCGACCGATCGACATTGGTGGCGGGCTTGGCGGTCACCGTCCCCGCCATTTGCGGGGACGGAGCCTCGGCCAGTAGGTTCCGCCTCGGGCCATGTGGGGTCGTGACGGAGGTTGCGTGGCCCGCCGCTAACCTGTCGATGGCCCGCGATACCAAGGGTCCGGGTACGTCCATCAACACCGGCTCGAGCGGACGAAGCGCCAGGTTCGCTCGCCGGGGCTCCAGCGAGACCAGGCCTTGAGTGACCTCTCCGACGGTGCCCAGCAACCGTGCGGCCTCGGCAATACGTGCCGGCCGAATGGCCCGGATCGTACCCCAGGCGATAAGGAAGAATGTCGCGGGACCGACAGCGAGGCCAACCGCCGCTGCCCCCGCCACCTGCGAGAGCGGCTCAAGAAAGAAGACCGCAATCAAGCCGAGGACGGCCAGCAGAGGCGCGATCCGATCTTGCCACGTTACCTCGAAGCTCATGCGAGTGACGAGGCAGCCCGAGAACACCGCCTTGCCGTCGGCTTCCTCAACGCGGCCGACCAGCCTCACCAGAATGTAGGGTGGTGGTGCACCACGCTGCCAGGATTCAGGCGCAAGAGAAGCCAATCGGAGATTGACTTCTGCGCCATCGACAGTCAGGTCCAGTCGCCGCGATCTCGCGCGGTCCAGATATCGGCCTTCGTGATGCTCGACGATCTCAGGAAGTCCGTTCAGGGCATCGACGAACGCGCTCAACGAGAGCGCTGACCGGATCTCAAACCGCGTCCCCGTGGACGGCGCGGCGTCACGTTTCAACAATGGACAGGGCCCCGTTCGCACGGCTGGACGCGAGTCGCGACCTGGTTCGACGCAGTGACTCGAAGGGCAAGAATGGCGCGCCCGACAGGATTCGAACCTGCGACCTTCGGCTCCGGAGGCCGACGCTCTATCCGCTGAGCTACAGGCGCGCGACGCGACCGCGGGCAGGCCGCGATCGGGCGGCAATGATACCCCGGCCCAGCTTCGAGTACGAGACTCAGCGGCGCATCCGTGGGCGATGGTTTCTGCTCGCCAGGGCCGCCAGGCCCAGCACGGCGATGCCGGCAAAAGCGATCGCCAGAAGCCAGAGCGCAAGAGCTCCGGGATCGCGCGGTAGCGGCCCCTGATCGTGGGTAGCGGTTATGGCAGGCGTGGGTCCGGCGGCAGAGATGCCGGCCGTGGCTTCGTCGTTCGAGGCGTTCGGATCGCGCTGATCGGAGGCAACGATGTCGGTGACGTTGATGATCGACCCGGTCTTGCCGACCTTGACGACGATCTTGAGTGTCGCCGTATCGCCGTTGGCGAGGCTGCCGACCGTCCAGGCTCCCGTCTTGGAGTCGTACGTGCCGCCTGAGGAGCTAACGAACGTCACCGAGGACGGCAGCTGGTCGCGGACGATGACGCCCGTGGCATCCTGCGGCCCCTTGTTCGTTACGACGAGCGTGTATGTCGTCTGGCCGCCCTTGGTGACCTTTGCCGGGCTGGCAGTCTTCTTGATGGCGAGGTCCGCGACGCCGCGGGCATTGAGCATGGCGACGGCCTGGTCGTCCTCGCCCTCAACGCCGTTTCCGGGCGTCGAGTCCGGATCGGGCAGATCCGAGTGGGTGACCTCGGCCGTGTTGACGATCTTTGTTTCACCCACGTCGACCGTGGCGGTGATGTGCAGCGTGGCATGGGCGCCGACGTTCAACCCGCCCACCGTCCAGTGGCCTGTGGCCGAGTCGTAGGCCGGGTCGGGGCCGACGGTCCCGCCGTCGTCCGAGACGTAGGTCAGTCCGGCCGGCAGCGCATCGGTGACCACGACGCCGGTGGTGTCGTCCGGTCCGCTGTTGGTGACGGTCACCGTGAAGACCACGCTCGAACCCTTGTCGGGCGTGTCGTTGTCCACGGTCTTGGTGAGGCTCAGGTCGGCGGCCGGCGGGGCGTCGATCTGGACCGTGGCCGAATTGTTGCCGAGTTTGGTGTCGCGCTGGAGCATGGCGCTGACGGCGGCCGTGTTGTCGATCTTGCCCGAATCGATGACGCGGGCAACGAGCGTAAGCGTCGCGACCGGACCGACGGTCAGCGTGCCGATCGTCCAGTCACCCGTTATGGCGTCGTAGCTGCCGGTGTCGGCCGATGCCGAAACGAAGGTCAGGCGGCCGGACGGCAGCGCATCGTGGATGACGAGCCCGGTGGCGGGATTCTCGCCGGCGTTGGTGGCGGTGACTGTGTAGGAGACCACGGAGCCGACGGCCGGCGTGGCGTGGTCGACGGTCTTGGTGACGCCGACTTCGACGGTCTTGGTGGTCAGGAAGGCAGAGCCGCTGTTGTTGCCCGAAACGGGGTCGTACTGGTCGGAGTGGCTGACGGAGGCAGTGTTGGTATAGTCGCCCCGCGCGTCGACCGTGGCGGTGACGTGGAGAGTGGCAGAGCCGGGGAAGGCGATGCTGTCGACGGTCCAGTCGCCGGTGGAGTGGTTATAGTCGCCGCCACCGTCGTCGGAGACCCAGGTGATGTCCGTGGGCAGGGCGTCGTGGACCATGACATTCGTGGCACCGTCCGGCCCGAGGTTGTCGACCGTGACCGTGAATGTCACGGAATCGCCCATCTCAGGCGTGGTGCTCTCGACGGACTTGGTCACGTGCAGGTCGGCCCAGGGCGGCGTGACGGTGGCCGTTCCCGTGTCGTTGGTGTGGTCGGAATCGGTTTCATCCACGGCATGGACCGCGGCGGTATTGGTGACCGGTGCCTGGGAGTCGACGCGCGCGACAATGTCCAGCGTGGTCGATTCCTCCGGCTCCAGCGAGGCGATCGTCCAATCGCCGCTCGACTGGACGTATGCGCCGGCGCCGCTATCGGATACGTAGGTCAGGCCGGCCGGCAGCAGGTCGCGAATGACAATGTGGTTGGCCGTGTTCTGCCCCGCGTTCGAGACGTGGATCGTGAACGTCGCGTTCGTCCCGACATTTGGTTTCAGCGGCAAGACCGACTTCGTGACCACCAGGTCCACGCGCTGATCCACCGAGGCCGTGGCGGTGTTGTTGCCCGAAACCGGATCGAACTTGGTGCCGCTGATCGTGGCCGTGTTGGTGATCAGCCCGGCCACGTCCACCGTGGCGACGAGTGGCAGCGACACGGACGCGCCGTTGGCGAGACTGCCGATCGTCCACGTTCCGGAGTCGTAGCTCGTGCCGGCCGGTGGCGTCGCGCCGACAAAGGTCAGCCCGTCCGGAAGCGGGTCGGAGACCGTGACGCCCGTGGCGTCGTCCGGCCCGTTGTTCGTGGCGGTGATCGTGTATGTCACGTTGCTCCCGACGTCGGGCCGAGTGGTGCTGGGCGTCTTGGTGACGGCCAGATCGGCCGCGGTGGTGACCTGGATCGTGGCAGTGGCGGTGTTGTTGGCCGCGTTCGAGTCGGTCTGGAGCAGCGACGTCAAGGAGACGGTGTTGTCGATCGTGCCCGACGCGGTGACCCTGGCCGCGATGGTCATCGTGGCGTGAGCGTTCAACGCCAGGCTTCCGACGGACCAGCGGCCGTTGCCAGCGGTATACGAACCCTGGCTCGGCGTCGCGGAGACGAGCGACAGGCCGGCCGGCAGGAGGTCGCCCACGACGATTTGCGTGGCGGGGTCGGGGCCGTTGTTGGTGACCGTCAGCGTGTAGTTGACTGTGGCGCCGACGCTGGGCGTGGCGTTGTCGACGACCTTGGCCACGCCGACGTCGGCCGTGCGGCTGGTGAGACTGACGGTCGCGGAGTTGTTGCCCGAAACCGGGTCGTACTGGTCGGATGCCGACACGGACGCGGTATTCGTATAGATGCCGCCGATTGCAACCGTTGCCGTCACGGTCAATGTGGCCGAGCCGTTCTTGGCCAGCGTTCCCACGGTCCAGGTACCGGTGGACGAGACGTAGTTGCCCTGGCTCGGCGTAGCCGACAGAAGCGTGAGGCCGGCGGGCAGGGAGTCGTGGATGGCGACGTTCGTGGCGCCGTCCGGGCCGATGTTGTCGTCGACGGTGACGGTGAACGTGACCGTATCGCCGATTTCGGGGCCGCCGTTGTCGACGATCTTGGAGACCGCCAGATCCGCCCGCCGCGGAGTGACTGTGGCATTGGCCGAATCGTTGCCCGTCGACGTCTGGGTTTCGTCGAGCGAGAGGACCGAGGCGGTGTTCGTCATCGCGCCGTTCCCGGTGACCGTGGCGACCATCGTCATGCTGGGCGAGCCCAGGCTGGCGATCGTGCCGACGGTCCAGTTGCCGGTCAGGGAGCTGTAGCTGCCCTGGCTGGGCGTGGCCGAGACGAAGGTCAGGCCGGCCGGCAGGGCGTCGTGCAGCATGACGTTGTGGGCGGCGTTGGGGCCGCTGTTGGTGACTCCCACCGTGAACGTCACCTGATTGCCCACGTTGGGGGTCGGGTTGTTGACGATCTTGGTCACTGCCAGGTCGAGGGACTGCGAGACGGTGGCGCTGGCCGAGTTGTTCCCTCCGTTGCTGTCGAACGAATCGGAGGTGATCGTGGCGGTGTTGGTTCGGGTGCCGGCCAGGGCGACGTGTGCCACCAGTGAGAGGGTCGCGGAGGCGCCGTTGGCCAGAGTTCCGACGGTCCAGGTGGTGCCCGCCCAACTGCCCAGCGATGGGTTGGCCGAGACGAACGTCAGGCCGGCAGGCAGCGCGTCGACAACCCTGACGTTGGAGGCAGTGTCGCCGCTGTTGTTCATGGCCGTGATGGTGAAGGTGACGTCGGTGCCCTCGTCGGGAGTGGAGTTGCTGACGGTCTTGGTGACCGCCACGTCGGAGATGAGCGGAGTCGTGGTCGCGCTGTACTGGTCATCCTCGCTGCCGAGGTGGTTGTTCGGAGTTGAATCCGGATCGCCGTCGTTCGAGTGGGTCACTTCTGCCGTGTTCGTGGCAGTGGCGCTTGTCGCCGCCACGGCATTGATCGTGAGGACCTTGGATGTTCCGGCCGCAACCGTTCCGGTCACGGTCCAGATGCCGGTGCCGGAGTTGTACACGCCCTGGGGCGCTTGGTAGCTGATGTAGGTGATCGCGGGTGTCGGGACCAGGTCCTTGACCTGGACGCCGGTTGCGTCGTCGGGGCCGGAGTTGGTGAGGGTGATGGTGTAGACGACCGGCTTGTTCGCGCCGGGCCGCGGCACGTCGACCGTCTTGGTGAGACTCAGGTCAGCCTGCGGGATCGTATCGGTATCTGTTGCGGTGTTGTCTGCTGGCGTGGCGTCGGCGTGGTGGGTTCCGTCGTCGGCGATGGTCGCGGTGTTGACGATCTGCGTCAGCCCCGAGGGGATCGGGTCGACGACGGTGACGGCGAATACCTTGCTGCCCGCGTTGCCCGGCATCGGAGCGACCGAGCCGATGTTGGCGTGGCAGACAGTGCCGGCGGCTGCGTTGTTGGGGCAGGCGCCGCCGCCCACGGCCAGCCAGGTGGCGGCTGTGCTCTGGCCGGAGTTGAAGGTCGAGCCGACGGGCACGGTCTCAGTGACGACCACGCCGGTAGCGGTCACGTTGCCGTTGTTCTGGTAGCTCACGGTGTAGAGGTTGACCTGCGCGGCGATGGCGGTCGTGACGCCGTCGGTCTTGGTGATCGCCAGATCGACGCCGGTCACCGTGGCCGTGACCGTCCTGGTGACGTTGTAGTCGTTGAGCGCGCCGCCCGGATCGAGGTTGCTGCCGGTCCGCTCGTAGTCGCTCGGTCCGGCCAGGGAAGTCCACGTGGCCACGGCGGTGTTCGTGTAGGCGCTACCCAGCTGGGAGTTGGGCTTCACGCCGATCGTGGCCTGGTACGTGATGGTGCAGGTGTGATTGAGAGGGAACGAGGTGAAGGTAGTGGTGATGACCCCAGCCGAATAGGAGGGCGTGCTCACGTCGGCGTCGGGGCAGGCGCCCGCGTTGAGCGCGCCCGCGTAGGTCCAGCCGGCGGCGACGGGCAGTGTGTCGACCAGCTTGACGTCGTAGGCGGTTATGTCGCTGGCCCCGTTGCCGTGGCTCAGGGTCAGCGTGTACGTGACGGTGTCGCCGAAGTACGGCGTCGTAGAGCTCACGGTCTTGGTCATCCGAACGTCGGGCTCGAAGACGGTCACCTTCTGCTGCGCCGGCGCGGCGACGTCGACCGGAGTCGCGCCGTTGGTGTAGGTCAGCTTGGCGCTGTTCCAGAGGTCGGTGCCGGCCTGGTTGCCGGCGACGTTTGCCACGCGCACCGTGACCCGGATCTCGAACTGCTCGTTGCCGGTCAAGCCGTCGACCGGCACGACGGTGTCGCCGAACGTCAGGGCATAGGCGTGATGAGTTCCGTCGGGCACAGTGACGACGGGCGTGGGGTTGGAGTCGGTGAACGTGCCGGAGAACGGGGATGCCAGAAGGCCGCCGCTGGTAACCGGCGTGGCGCTCAGGAAGACGAGCCCATCAGGCAGCGTGTCGGTGACGACCAGCCCGCGCGTGGTGCCCTCGGGCAGGGTCACGACGAGATCGAAGGTCGACTCCGCTCCGACCGGCGCGTTCGCCAGAGACGGTGCGTTCTTCACGATCGACGGCGCGGCCAGGGTCTGGTCGACGTGATTCGTGTTGGTGTAGTCGTTGATGCCGCCCGCGCCGGTGCGCTCGCCGGTTGGGGTGCCGGAGTCGGCTGCGTGGGTCGAGCCAGTGGCATTGCCGCCGGCTTCGTCGGTCCCGGTCAGGCCGGGCAGGCTCGAGTACGTGGCGTTGGCCGTATTGGTGAACGTCTCTCCCGCCGGTTCCGTCGTGACGACGGTCGTCGTGACGTCGACGGTGCACGTCGCGCCCGGAGCGACCTCGGCAAGCGTTATGTTGATCAGCGCGCCGGACGAGGCGTTCGGGTTGGGTCCGGGAACGCAGGTTGTGACGATGCTCGACGGCGGCGAGACGAGCGCCGCCGGAATCGTGTCGAGGATCTGGTAGTCGTATGCCGGCGCGGTGGCACTTGAGTTGGTCACCGAGATTCGGTAGACGATGCCGTCGCCGGCGTCCACCGGGTGAGTGGTGATGCTCTTGGTCAGAGCCATAGCCGGCTCGACGACGGTCTGGGTCAGCGGCCCGTTCGAGTCCTTGAGCTTGGCCGGGGTCTGAGCCGCGGGAAGCGGCGGGTCGGCCCAGATGGCGGCCCGGTCGGTCAGGGATGTGCCGCTCTGGTTGCCGAGGACGTTGTCGACGAGAACGTTGAACTCGATGACAACGAGCTCGGCGTCGTCGTCGCGGTCGCTGTTGGTCACGGTCCCGAGATCGAAGATGGGATCGTCGCCGGGCTGGAACCCGTTGAGGGCGCCCGCTCCGCCCGATCCACCGCTTATGGCGCCGCCGGGCATGACGTATGTCGGGTGGTTGCCCAGGGTCGGCCAGGTATCGGCGCCGCTCTTGTACAGGTCCGAGCCCGGGTCGCCGTTCGGCACCGAAGTCGAGGTCATTCCTGCGTCGTTAGTGACCAGCGCGATCTTGGTCGTGTTGTCGTTCAGGTACGTCAATCCTGGGCTCAGCGTGTCTCGGATGCTCACGCCGTCGGTGACGCCCTCGGGGATCGTGACGTATACGCGGTACCGGACGATTTCGCCGATCTCAACGTTGGTGGTGCCGGTCGTGCCGGCTTCGGACGTGGTTACGACGGACTTGACCGGTGCCGGCTGGACCACGTCCACGGTCACGGTGCTCGAACGGGCGTAGGTGTTTGCGGTGCCGCCCGGGTCGGATGTGGTCCCGGTCCGTTCCGTCGAGACGTCGCTATAGGTGCTGAGCCCGGGCAGCGTGTTGTGGTCGCCGGGCAAGCTTGTCCACGTCAGCTTGGCGTCGTTCGTATAGGTGGAGTTGGCCGGCACGGTGTCCGCCAGGACGGCCTGGTATTGGATCGTGCACGAGCCGCCTTCGGGGAAGTTGTCCCAGTGCGCGCTCATGCCCTGGCCGGCGGCAGAGGGCCCGGAATCGGGCGGGGTGGCGCAGGTCGTGGTCCTGACGCCGAAGTTGACGGCCGAGTAGTCGAGCCCGGCGGGGAGCAGGTCGCTCCAGTCGACACCGAACGCGTCCGTGCCGTGGTGGTTGATCGTGTCGGTCGGGTTGGCGATGGTGACGGTGAACGTGAAGACGTCGCCGGCGTCGCCGGTCGTCTTGTCCGCCGACTTACCGACGGTCATGAGCGGCTCTACGACGGTCAAATCGGCGGCCGCGGCGGTATTCGAGTGGAACGTGACCGGCTCGGCGTTCTGCCAGAACATCTCGGCGCCGTTGTGCAGCGTCGTGCCGCGGACGTTGCCGGGGACGTTCAGGACCACGGCGTCGTAGGTGATCGTGATCGTCGCGGGCGACCCGGCGTTGACGTTGCTGTTGGTCACGGTCCCCAACGCAAAGGTGAGGTCGCGGCCGCTATTGGCCACGGTCAGGTCTTTGCCCGTGTCGCAGGCGTCGGCCCATCCGCCGGCGAGGTCCGTGGAGACGCCGGAGGTAGCCACGATCGGGGTGCCGCCGTGGCAGGCCACGAAGGCCATGCCGGCCGGAAGCGAGTCCACCAGCCTGGAGTTGAGCGCGACGCCCTCGGGAATCGTCAACACGACCCGGTAGGTGACTATCTCGCCCACGGTCACGTTGTTGCCGGTGGTCGTGGCCTGGTCGGTCGCGACGACGGACTTGGCGGCGGCCACGGCCGGGACGTCTACCTCGGCTCCGTCGGAGGTGGCGTAGTCGTTGAGGGCACCGCCCGGACCATC
The DNA here is from genome assembly GCA_003171035.1 of Chloroflexota bacterium. Taxonomy (GTDB): domain Bacteria; phylum Chloroflexota; class Limnocylindria; order Limnocylindrales; family CSP1-4; genus Fen-1039. The sequence continues at coordinate 10,135 of PMXR01000103.1, read as the reverse complement.
GCTTCCTGTCCGCTCACCCGGGACGGGGCCCGGCAGGCTTGTCCAGGTCAGGTTCGCGGTGTTGGGCAGGGAGGTCCCGGGCGCCACGTTCGAGTCGATCTTGACGGAGTAGTGCAGGACTGCGGTCTCGCCCTGGGCGATCTTGTCCCACTTGACGTCCAGAACGCCGGCGACGACGGTGAGGGAAGAGACGGCCGGGCCGCCCGGATCCTGAGCGAACGGAACGCTGCCGTCGTAGGTCATCCCGGTCGGGATCTTGTCGGTTTCCTCGATGTCGAACGCGGCACCGCCGTTCGGGTCCGCCACGGCGCCCGGGTCGGAGATAGTGATGGTGTAGTTGATCGTGTCGAAGGCGTCGCCGCTGCCCTTGCTGGCGTCCTTCCGGATCGACAGCTGCGGCTCATGTACGACCACGGCCGGGGCCGAGGCCGGGCCGACGCTCACTACGGTGCCGCCGTCCCAGAGGAACGTGGCGGCGTTCTGCAGGCTGGTGCCGCGGTTGGTGCCGGTCGTGTTGAGGACCACCGCGTCGTAGGTGATCGTGATCGTGTCGGCGTCGCCGTTGGCCGCGTTGCTGTTGACGATCTGGCCCAGGTTGAAGGTGACCTGCGGCCCGTCACTCCCGACGACGGTCGGGTTGGCGCAGACGTCGGCGAATCCGCCGGCATGATCGGTCGTGACGTCGGCCGACGGTTCGATGGATTGGCAAGCCGTGAAGCCCAGCCCCGGCGGCAGCTGATCGACGACCCGCGCGTTGGGCAGCGTGCCCTCGGGGATCGTCAGAGTGACCTTGTAGGTGACCCTCTCGCCGATGGCGACCGAAGTGCCGTTGCTCTGGCCGGTGCTCTCGAGTGTCTTGTCGATGACCGGCTGGGCCAGTGTCACCGTTGCGTCGTCGGTGAGCCAAGCGGCGAGGTGGTTCGCCGAGGCCGGGTCGTTGCTGAATCCCATCAGGGTTGCGGTGTTCTGGATGACGCTCGTGGGGACTGCCGAAGTGGCGACCTGAAGCGTGTAGGTGATGACGGCAATGTTGGTGCCGGCCGTGTTGTCGGCGCCCGCGCCTGAGGCGCCCGCCGCAAGCGACCCAACGGTCTGGCCGTCGACGGATGGGTCCGTGAACTGAATGCCGTCGTGGAACAGCTGGTCGCCCTGGCCGATGTCGCCGCCGCCGGTGATGTTGGTGGCGGCGATGGCCGTGCCTGCGCCGTTGGTGATGCACATGTCGAAGCCACCGACCGGCTCGCGCATGTCGGCCGGGATCGCGTCCTTGACCTTGACGTTGAACGCCGAGGCATGGCCGGTGTTCTGGACTACGACTGCATATCGGACGTAGTCGCCCGCATCCACGCCGAGCAGATCCTGGTTAAGTGGATCGGTTAGCGGGTTGTCGGTGAGACGCGCATTCGTGATCGGCGCGCCCGTGAAGGCCGGGCAGGCGGCGGGATCGTTCGGGGCGACCGTCGGCTTGAAGGCCACCACGCCGGTCGTAACCGGGGCGAAGACTCCGGCCGGGTTGTCGGTCCCAACCACGCCCTTGGTGATGGCCAGGACGGGCTGATCCAGCGTGATCTGGACGATCGCGTCGGCGTTGACCACGGTACCAACCGAGTTGCTTGTCTGGCTGCGCGCCTGGTTGGTCAGCAGCAGGCCGTCGGCGAACGGGTCGGTTGAGACGGTGACGGTGAAGAGGATGTCGGCGTAGCTGAGTTGGGCCGGATAGAGAGCGTAGTTGCCGTAGGTGAAAGTGACGCTGTTGGCGGTGGAGTCGAAGCCGACCACGGGCTTCGGTGCGTCGGGGCAGGACTCCGCGGGCGTATCCGAACTGCACCGCGTGTGGAAGTTGTCGTCCGGGCCGTAGTTGGCATAGCCGGTCTCGGGGATCGTGCCGGGGTCCGCCACGGCATCGAACGGGTGGGTCATTTCGGTCGCATAGAAGACCGGCAGCGGCAGGAAGTCGGTGACACTGAAGTCGTCGGTGCGGCTGGCCGGGAAATCTTGCTTGAGCCTGTACGTGACCCGGTCGCCCGGCGAGACGTGCACGGGATTCGGGATCGTCGTGCTGTTGTTGATGGCGTAGATCGTCTTGGTGAGGACGCCGCGATGGATCGCGATCGAGGCCGTGGTGCCTGCCGGCTTGGCTCCCGGGCCGCCGTCGCCGATGCTGTGGCCGTTCGGCGCGAGCGTGCCGGTGTCCAGCAGGTCGCCGTAGACCGAGGCGACGTTGTCCAGCGTGTCGCCCTCGACTACTTCCTGGCCGCCTACATAGGTCCGCTGGACGATCGTGTGGAAGATGATCTGGACCATGGTGGGGCCATCGCTGTGGGCGCAGTCGGGCGGGTCGCTGCCGCCCAGGCCGACGCAGTTGCCGATGAGGCTTTCGCTGGACACGCCACGGGCATTCAGCTCGGTGGAGACGCGGAACCTATATGGGGTCTTGCCGTCGCCGTCGACGCCGGAGACCACGTAGTCGCCGCCCGCCATCGCCTGGGCCGGCAGATCGACGTTGCCGCTGACCGACATCGTCGGAGTAAAGCTCGGATCGAACACCGAGCCGTCGCCGATCACCGAGCCGTCGCCCCGCCTGTCGTTGCCCATGAGGTCGTCGACGATGATGTTGTTGAAGGCGAAGTAGTCGGAGACCTGGACGTCGATCGTCCACTCCAGGATGTCGCCGGGTCCGACCTCACCGGGTCCGATCTTTCTTACGCCCTTCTGGATCGCGATCGACTTGTCGGCGAGCGTGTGGGTGGCCGGGCCGGCGGTGACGTGGATGTCGGTGCCGTCGGCCGTGTCCGCCGGGTTCCACTTTCCTGCGGCGGTGACGCTGTCCATGGAAGTGTTGAAGGCGCCGGTCGTGGGGTCGAGCACGGGGTCGCCGGCCAAATTGAGGCTGGGCACATAGAAGTTGAACGTGGCAGTGGCGGTGGAGGTGGTCGGCCCAGGTCCGCCGACCGGGCCGAAGTCGATGACGAGTTGCCCGCCCGGCTTCGTTGTGAACGGCTCCGTGATGGAGCTGAACGGAGACGAGGGCGCGTTCGTCGAGACGTACTGGATTGTGTCGGGCAGAACGTCGGTGATCGTCACGTCGTCGACCGTCTGGCCCGGGGCGATCGTCACGTCGATCCGGTAGGAGCGCTGATAGTCAGGGCCGGTCGCGGTCTCGCTCTCGGGCCCGATGTACGACTTTGTGACCCGCATGATCGTCGGGGTGATCGTGGCCGGGACTACGGGGCCGATCGTGCTCGGATCACCTTGGGTGGGGTCGTTCAGCGGCGTCCGGCCGAATTGGAACCCGCCGTTGACGTCGACCTCGAGGGGCACGCCGACGTCCGCGCCGGTGCTGATCCTGGCAGTGACGTGCACGACCGCCTTCGGCTGGCCGGGCGTGAACGAGCCGAACGGAAGCCGAAGGACCCAGTATTCCTGGCCGGGTGCGATGTCGTGGATTATCACCGCGTGGCCGTCAGGGTCGAGTGCGTACGGATGCGGGGCGTTTCCGAACCCGTCCGGATGCAGCTGCGTGGCGGTAACGCCCTGGGTGAGGTACGTGGCGCTGATGAAGCTCATGCCGTCGCCGGCGTCGTCGCCGACCGGCAGCTTTATGTCGACGTACGGGCCGTACCCGGGCTGGCTGGGTGAGGCGTTCCAGAACGACACATCGAACCCGACGGTCTCGCCGATGAAAGCCGAGGCCTGGAGGCCGACCTGGACGGTCGGTATGGGATCAGTGGGATCGCCCTTGGCCACAGGCGCGCCCACGAGGGCGGCCAGGACGGGCGAGAGCGTGACGGCAAGGAGGACAGCGAGAAGCCCGATGCCGAGGCGGCGGCGACCCCAACTTCCGGACACGGGCAAAACCTCTTCTGGGACCGTTCAGCACGAGCTGTGGCATGCCATCCCATTGGCAGCGTAGGTTGCAACCAGTTCAATTCGCCCTGCACGTCCGTACCTGGCTGCGGCGGCGTTCGAGGGGGGCCCACTAGTCCTAACGGGCCAGTTCTTCTGGGCCCTTCGAACGGCGGCGTGGGCCCGAGTCCGGCGGCCGGCGCCTCCGCGGGTTGCAAAAGAGCCGCGCAGTACCCGGCCCACTCGCCTATCGTGTCCGCTAACCCGCGGCCCGCTCCGGGGTCATGGTCGGTCCATGGCCCGAATGTCGGATAGTCGAGTACGCCGCGGTGGATTACGGTGCGCCGCATGGACGAGACCAACCGCATCTGCCCCTGGTGTTCAACGCCGATCCCCTCCACGGCCGACGCCTGCCCCAAATGCGGCGCCATCGTCGAAGGCGCGATAGCGAAAGACATTCCCGGCCTCACCATGGTCGACCCCTTGGCAGTCCTCGGCGGCGTTCCCGATGAAGGAATCGTTCCGGATGTCGTCGACCCCAAGGTCCTGTTGAGGACCGGCGTGTACGAGGCGCCGGTCAACCCCGAGGCGCTCCTGCCGCCGAGCGAAGCCGTTCGCCTCGAGATGCGCAAGATGGAGCTCGAAGCCCAGATCGAGAACGCGGGCACGGAACTGATAAATCCGGAGGGCGACGAGTCGATAGACGCCCCGGCCCCGTCCGACGAGGCGATCGAAGCAATGCAGGCCGGTCTTCTGGACAAGCTCGGACCCGCCGGCGAGACGGATCTCGCGGACATGGCGGCGCCGTGGGAGGACCCCGAACTGGAGCAGCGCGTCTCCGGGTGGTCTCCGCCCGAGGTCGACAAGAAGTAGTCGTCCCCAGGCGCGCCGGCCGCGGCCGCACCTCGCGCCCTCAGGACTTCGGCTGCGCGGACGGCCCATTGCGCCCGGAGTAGCATTGCACTGCCAGATGTCGAGGGGCAGCGAATCCTCGCTCAGTTCGAGGTATTGAGATGGACACGAACGATCAGACCGGACAGAGCGACCAGCCCGGCGCCGGCGAGCCCGGTGGGAGTCCCCGTCGCGAGCAGGTCGAAAAGGCCCGCGAGCTCGGCGAGCGCTGGCTCGGCCAGCTCCAGGTGATGATCGAAGAGGCGGGCAAGACGGCCGGGCCGGTCTTGCGCGACGTCGCCGCCAAGGCAGCCGAACTGGCGGCCGTCGCGGCCGAGAATGCCGGCCCCGTTGCCCACAGGGCAGCGGACGTGACCGAGCACGTCGGCGATCGACTGGCCGCACGCAGCAAGGACCTGGCCGCGGATCTGCGCAAGGCCGCGGAAGCCGCCCGAAACCAGGCCGCCGGTTCCGGCGACAGCGCTGAGCCGAAGTCGGACGACGCCCCCAAGAGCTAGACGCAGCTCCCGGCCGAGGTGCGGCTCGCAGCCGCGCCGCGGTCCGAGGCGATCCGCTAGAGCGGGACGACCGTTCCGCGGAATACTTCCGAGCCGTTCTCCCGGCGCACCCTGAACGCGCGACCCACGCCGATCGGCCATACCCGGCCGACCAGCAGGTCGTCCCGCTCGGCCGCGGCCACGAAGTCGATCTCGTAGCGCCGCGGAGCAAGAAGCATGGCGCCGTCGCCCGCGGCTTCGAGTGCCTCCTCGAAGTAGTCGAGATACACGCTGTTGTTGACGTGGTCGAGCGGATCCAGGTCGCGCCGGTGAACGCGGAACCTCCGCTCGGCCGCCTCGGCGGGCATCGGCGGCAGGGCGACCTTGAGCATCTCGAAGCTGGATGCCGAGTCGGCGACGAACTTCATCATCTCTTCCGGGACTCGAGTCGGCACCCCGCGCTCGTTGGTCATCACCCAATCGATCTCGAGGACGGCGATCAACTCACCCGACGCGCTCCGGACCTCGCTGTGCCGATGGGCGGCGATGCGGCGATAGCCCGTGACCTGAGTCGTCATGTATGCCTGGCCGTAGGTCGGCACCGATCCGTGGACGTCGATGCGCAGCGCCCGAACCAGCCAGTAGAGGCCGCGCGNNGCCCAGGCCAGGTAGATTGCCGTGCGCATCGATTCGGCGCCCGTGGCTTCTTCGAAGCGGACGCGGTACGGCCGGACGATCCGGTACGGCAGCTGGTCGACAAGCAAGTCGGGCCCCGTCACGGCCGCTCCGCCAGCTCGTCGAGCGATTCCAGGGCTACGAGCCCGGTTCGGTCGTGGTTTGCGCTCGAGCGGTCGAGCCGAAGCTCGCACGACCGACGGGCATCGAAGACGACGATCGCGACGCGCAGCCCAATCTCCTCCTCGGCAGCGTGGGCGCGGGCATCGTCGAGCTGGTTCAAGACGTCGGAGTTGATGCCGCGAGCGCCCCACTTGCAGTCGTATACCTCGGGCTTCTCGGCCGACTCAACGGTCACGTCGTAGGGATGTATCTCCGCCCGAACGCCGTCGAACAGGACGCGCCGTTCGCGCCTGACCGGCGAGTCGGGACCGGCGCGGCGGGCGAGGAGCCGGGCCGTCAGTTCCTCGACGACAGCGCCCCGATACGAACTGCGGGCCGCGTCGCCGCGCTCGGCGACTTCGAGCGATGCCGCCAGGACCGACTCGGCGCGCGCCCGCCGCGCCGGATCGGATCCCTTGCCAAAGAGTGACGGAAAGATCCGCCGCCAAACATCCGCGTCGGTGCGCTCGCCGTTCATCGCCGCCCGGGCGAGGAGCCGTTCCGCGGCGTCGCCCTCCGCCAGCAGCGTCGCGACTCGAGCGACCAGGGGATCGGCCTGGATCCCCGCGTAGACGACCGCTCGCGCGTCCTTCGCCGCGTCCTGGAATCTCATCGCAGCCCGCCGAGCATCCGGAACGGCGAGTCGTCGTCGGGCTCGCCGGCCGCCGCGCCGCCGACCCGGTCCGCGCCGCCATCGGCCCCCGGCCCGTCCACGTCCCCGCCGAGTGCCAGGGCCACGACGTGCGGGAACGTCGACAACCAGTCGATGGCCTTGTGCGGGTCGGTGATGAGCCCGATTTCGGCGATCGCCTCGTCGACGGCTTCGGTTTCGGCCGCGGTTGGGGCGCGCCCGCCGTCGGCGGAAGCCAGCGCCTCGATGGCGGGCAGGTACGCATCGACCAGGTCGGTCACGTACTGCCATTCGTCTTCGACGGTCTCGGCCAGGTCGGCCAGGGCTCGATACGCCTCGGCGGCCCGCCCTGTGACTACATGTCGGTCGTTCACCCCCGTAGCGTAGCGGCATGCTCGCATCGGTGGCAGGATGAGTGGGCAACGATTGGAGGATCGACATGGATCTGGGGCTAAAAGGGCGATCCGCGCTTGTCGGCGGCGCATCCGCCGGGCTCGGGCGGGCCACAGCCGAGCGGCTGGCGGCCGAGGGCTGCAAGCTCGCACTCTGGTCGCGGGGCGGTGAGGCACTCGAGCGCGCCGCCGATGAGATCCGCAAGCTCCATTCCGTGGTTGTAGTGACCATCGCCGGCGACGCTCGCGATCCGGCCACGGCGGCCAAGGTAGCGTGGCAGGCGGAGCGCAGCCTCGGCCCGATTGACATCGCGGTCCTGAACGCCGGCGGCCCGATCGCGTCGGAAGCGACCAAGACCGATCCGAACGAGTGGCGCACGGCGTTCCAGCTGCTGGCCCTCACCCCGATCGAGCTGGCGACGGCGTTGCTGCCCGGAATGCGCCAGCGGGGCTGGGGCCGCATCGTCTCGATCATGTCGTCGGGAATCCGACAGCCGATCCCGGATCTCGCTTACTCGAACGCGTGCCGGAGCGCGCTCGCGGCCTGGCTCAAGACGATCGCGCCGGAAGTGATCGCCGACGGCGTGACCGTCAACGGCGTGGTGCCCGGCCGGCTCGATACGGCCCGGGTCGAGACGCTGGACAAAGCCAAGGCGGAGAAGCTGGGGATCAGCCCGGCAGAGGTCAGGGCGCAGAGCGAGCGGGCTATCCCGGCCGGCCGGTACGGCAAACCCGACGAGCTTGCCGCCTACGTGGCCTGGCTCTGTTCCGACCTGTCGTGCTACCAGACCGGCACGTTCGTCCCTATCGACGGCGGCATGTTGCGCTTCCTGCCGTAGCGGGTTGCGGCCGATCGACCGTCGCCGTGGCGCCGGTTCCAATGTACGTCGGAGGTGCCTCTATGGCCAAGATCACGCCCAGTCTCTGGTTCGACGGCAACGCCGAGGAAGCGGCCGAGTTCTACGTGACTCTGCTGCCCGACAGCCGGGTGAACAACGTCTGGCGCGCCCCCGCAGACAACCCCAGCACGCCTGCCGGGGCCGTTCTGGTCGTCGATTTCGCGCTGGCGGGCCAGCCATTCACAGCCATCAACGGCGGACCGCAGTTCCCGTTCACCGAAGCCATCTCCTTCGTCATCGACTGTGAAGACCAGGGCGAAGTCGACCGACTCTGGACCGCGCTCATCGACGGCGGCGGCTCGTCGGGCCAGTGCGGCTGGCTCAAGGATCGTTTCGGGCTCTCGTGGCAGATCGTTCCGCGCCAGCTCGGCGAGCTGCTGGGCGATCCGGACCGCGAGCGAGCCGGCCGCGCGATGGAGGCGATGCTGAAGATGTCCAAGATCGACGTCGCGGCGCTGCGTCGGGCGTTCGACGGCCAACCGGTCGGCTGAGGCGCACACGCAGCTGGGGCTCATCCCGCGGCCGGTTGCCATGGGCGAGACGGACGGGACGCGTGATGGTGGGTGTCACGCCGATCGGCCATCTTGAACGCTGTCGGTCCGGCACGTCGGACGGAATCGCAAAGCATGCACGCGTAACCCCAGGAGGTTGACATGGCCAATGGCAACTACCAGCGGACCTGCAATAAGTGCCACCACACCTGGTCCGTTCCCGCGGACCTCGCGGAGGAGAGGCCAAACGCAAAATCCCTTGCGAGTCAGTTCGCATCCACGGTCGGCGGCAAGTTCGACGACCAGATCGCGCTCCGCACGCACTACCAACAGCTGGCGAATGCCGCGAAGTGCCCGCAATGCGGCGCCACGTCCTTCACTCAGCAGAAAGTCGCCGACTCTCCTACCTCGCCCGACTCGCCCACCTCGCCGCAGTCGCCTGCCGAGACGCCTCCGAGCGTTCCCGCGGCGTCGCAGGTGCCGGGTGGTCAAGTCCAGACCTTCGTTCTCAACCAGAAGTTGATCTCGCTGACCGGTGATCTGTGGATCGAGGACGGACAGCGCAATCGCGCTTTCGAGGTCGACGGCAAGCTCCTCAGCCTCCACGGCACGCATGTGCTCAAAGACCTCAACGGCCAGCCGCTTTACGAGATCTCGAAGCCGCTCGCGCCGCATGTTCACAAGACCATCGAGATCAAGAAGGATGGCAAGGTATCGGCCACCGTCCAGGAAGCGATCTTTCACCTGGGTGGCGATAAGTTCAAGATCACCCTCGCCGGCGGCCAGGCGCTCACGGTCCACGGCAACTGGTCGAATCGCGTGTTTCAGGTGAAGGATCAGGCCGGCCGGCAGGTCATAGACGCATCTCGCCTGTGGCTCAGCCTCCACGACGGTTATGGGATCCAGATCGCGCCCGGCTTCGAGGTGCCGCTCGGTCTTGCCATCTGCGTAGCGCTCGAACGTGTCGAGGCCCAGGAGCAGGGCAATGAATCGCCCGTCCGGAACCTGCTCGGCGGCATCGGCCCGTTCTGAGCGGGGACTCCGGCGGATGATGAGGTCGGCGCCGCGTTAGGACTTGAACCGGCCGTTCCCATCACACGGATCGTGGTGCCGAGCTGGGTCGCAGAGGTGCCGGCACCGCTCGGCCCAAGGAACGCGGACAGCTCGCCCGGCTCGACTTCAAAGCTGATGTCGTCGACGGCCGCAACGGCCGCGCCCTTGTACCTCTTGGTCAGGTGCTCGACCTTGATGATTGGCTCCACCTGCTACCCCTGTGCGGCTCGGTGCCCCGCGCTTGCGGCGGGACGCTTGTCGGACGGTCACGAATCTGAGTTATTGATCCCCACCGGTCGCCGCCTCGAATTGGTCACGGCTAAGCTGCGCCGCCCGTCCCGGTCATCGCCACGACCACCTTGCCGTGGGCATGACGCGTCTCGAGGTGTCGAAGCGCGTCGGCCGCTTGGGCGATCGGGTAGCTCCGGTCCATGGCCGGTCGCAGCTTGCCCTCCTCGACGAGATGCTTGATGAACAACAGATCCTCGGTCTTGGGCTGCATGAACATCGTCAAGATTCGAGGGCCGAGAAATCTCGACTGGAGCTTCGCCCCGAAGATCTGTGCCATTGGCCCGAGGAGCCGCCCTCCTCCGGCGCC
>PMXR01000086.1 GCA_003171035.1 Chloroflexota bacterium | reverse complement strand
CCGCCGCCGCGGCCGCAGGAGACTCCCGCCCTCCCGCCCCACCCGAATCGAGAAGGCCGTGTCCCACGTATCTGAACTCTATCGCCCCAGCCTGGCGTCGCTGACCGACCTGTATGAGCTCACGATGGGTGCCGGCTACGCCGCGGCCGGCGTGGCCGATCGAGAGGCCGTCTTTGCGCTGAGCTTCCGGGCGCTGCCCTTCGGCGGCGGTTACGCGGTCGTTGCCGGCCTCGACGACGCGCTTGCAGTCCTCGAGGACTTCCGCTTCGACGCGCCCGATATCGATTACCTGCGAGGCCTCCGAACGCAGGGCGGTCGGCCGCTGTTCGAGACCGGCTTCCTCAACCGCCTGGCCGCGTTCGAGTTCGTCTGCGACGTCGATGCCATTCCCGAGGGAACCGTCGTCTTCGCCAACGAACCGCTGCTGCGCGTCCGCGGCCCGCTTCTTCAGGCCCAGCTCGTGGAGAGCCTGCTGTTGACGATCATCGGGTTCCAGACGCTCGTGGCCACCAAGGCCGCCCGCGTCGTAGAGGCGGCCGGAGACGGGCCCGTTCTGGAGTTCGGGCTGAGACGTGCCCAGGGACCGGACGGCGCCCTTTCGGCCGCCAGAGCGGCCTACATCGGCGGTGTCGCGGCCACTTCCAACGTCCTGGCCGGGCGGCTCTTCGGCATTCCCGTGCGCGGCACTCATGCCCACTCCTGGGTCCAGGTCTTCGACGACGAGCAGCTCGCGTTCGATACCTATGCCGATGCCCAGCCGGACAACGTGACCCTGCTGGTGGACACGTACGACTCACTGGCCGGCGTCGAGCACGCCATTGCCACAGGCCGCCGAATCCAGGCGCAGGGACGCCATCTGGCCGGCATACGGCTCGATTCAGGCGACCTCGCCTATCTCTCGGTCGAGGCCCGCAGGATGCTCGACGAGGCCGGATTCACCGACACGAAGATCGTCGCTTCGAACGATCTGGACGAGCAGACGATCGCCTCGCTTCGAGCGCAGGGTGCCCGCATCGACATCTGGGGCGTGGGCACGCGGCTCGACACCTGCTACGACCAGCCGGCCCTCGGCTCCATCTACAAGCTCAGCGCCATCTGCGATCCGGCCGGCGGCTGGAGATATCCGGTCAAGCTCTCGGACCACAGCTCGAAGATCTCGATCCCCGGAGTCCTGGCAGTCAGGCGTTTCGTCGATCCGACCGGCCGATTCCGGGCGGACATGATCTACGACGAGGACCTTCCCGCCCCGCCCGACGGCGATGTCATCGTGGACCCCGCCGATTCACTGCATATGCGCGCCATCGACCCCGATTGGCACGCAGTGGAACTGGTCGTGCCGGCAATGCGCCACGGGGCACGAGTTGCGCCGGCTCCTGCACTCGATGAGGTTCGGGCGCGGGCGAAGGCCCAGATCGCCGGTCTGCATCCGGCCACCCGCCGGCTACTCAACCCGCACACCTATCCCGTGGGGCTCGAGATGCGACTCCACGAGCGCCGCACGGGCCTCGTCCTGGAGCGCCGCAGACTGCAGCCGAGGGCCTGACACCGGCCTGGCGCCCGAACCCGGCCGCGACTCCCCTACTCCGCGGGATCCGGCGCGGCCGGGCTCTTCGGCTCTTCGGCGGCCTCGCCGGTCTCGAGAGTCTCCGCAACGTCGAGCGCATCGATGGCCTCTGCCATCGCCTCGAGCGTGTCGGCCGTCCCGAGCGCCTCCTCAAGCGCCTCTACGGCCTCAACCTCCTCTTCCATGGCCACCACAGCTTCGGCCAGTACTTCGATCGTCTCGATCGCTTCTGCGGCCTCCAGAGCCTCGACCTCAAGGACCGCGGCCTCCAGTTCGGCCACGGCGGGATCCGTGCCTCGATTCGGCACGTCCTGATCGCGTCGGACCGAGGTCGGCCCGTCCGGCGTGGTCCAGCTGGGATCCAGAGTCAGATGCAGCAATGCCGGGCGGCCGGCTTCGAGGGCCTGCCGGAGTGCAGGCTCGAACTCGGCGTCGGTTTCGACCGAGATCCCCAGCGCTCCACACGCTTCGGCTATCGCCGCAAAATCGACCGCTCCCAACGAAGTGGCCAGACCCTCGCCGCTGCCTCTCTCCGCCTGATGGCGCCAGATCGTTCCGAAGCGCCTGTTGTCGAAGACGATCGCCAGGACGTGGGCCCGCTCCCGGACGGCGGTCTCGAGTTCCACGGCGGTCGTGGCGAAGCCTCCGTCACCGGCCAGCGCCACTCCCAGGCGGCCGGGCCGGGCCAGAGCACCACCGATCGCGGCGGGTAGTCCGTAGCCCATCGGCCCCGCCGAAGAGCCCAGGAACGTGCCGGGTCGATGGAAGCGGAAACCTCTGGCCGCCCACGTCCCGAAGTCACCGGTGTCGGTGGTCAGGATCGCCTCGCGCGGCAGGAGCCGCGCGAGGGTCGCTACCACGCGCCCGGGATGCACTCCGGGCCCGTCCCAAGACTCGGCATCGACTACCGAGCCGGCCTCGTATGCCTCGCGGTCCAGGGCGTTGGCAGCGGTGCGTTCATCCAGCGATGCCGCATCGAACGCGGCCCGCGCCAGCACACGCTGGGCGACGCGCAGGAAGGCCGTCACGTCGGCCGCCATGATGATCTCCGGCCGGTGCGAGGCAGACGCGCCCAGCGGCTCAAGATCGACCTGCGCCCAACGAGTCGTGGGCCGTGGAATCTGATAGCCGAAGGTCGTCATCTCGCCGAGACGGCAGCCGAGCACCAGCATGGCGTCGGCTTCTTCGAGCCGAGCCTTCACGCTCGCGGGCGACCCGATGCCGGTCATGCCCAGGTAGAGAGGGTTGTCGTTGGGAAACACGTCGCCGCGGCGCCATGAGGCGATGACGGGCACCCGCATGCCCTCGGCAAGTCGCACGAGGGCGTCGGTGCTACGGCCGCGCAGGACGCCCGCGCCGGCCAGGATCACCGGCCGACGGGCATCGCCCAGAAGATGCAGCACCTTTCGGACGAGCGTGGGGTCGGGTTCAGAGTAGTGCTCGGGGCGCACCGCGGAAGTGTGGCCGTTCATGCCGGCCGGAACCTTCTCGTCGAGCAGGTCCGCGGCGATCGACAGCAGCACCGGGCCCGGACGGCCGCCGATCGCGGCTGCCACGGCCCTCTCGGCCAGGGTTACGACGTCGGCCGCTTCCTTCACTTCGGCGGCCCACTTGACGATGGGCTCGAAGGCGCGGACTACATCCAGCTCCTGGAAGGCCTCATGGCCTCGCACGTTTCGATTCACGCCGCCCACGATGGCGATCAGCGGCACGGAATCGGCCCGGGCCGCATGCAGCCCGACCGCCATGTTGGCCGCTCCGGGGCCACGTGTTGCGATACACAGTGCCGGTCGGCTGGTCAGCTGTCCGACGGCCTCGGCCATGAATGCGGCGGAGCTTTCATTGCGGGTCGCGACGACGCGGATGTGATTGGCTGCAAGACCGTCCAGCAGTCCGAGCACGCTCTCGCCGGGCACCGTGAAGGCCATCTTCACGCCGGCTCGCGCCATAACCTCAGCCAGGGTTGCGCCGACCGTGCTGGTGGCGTCCTGGTTCTCAGTGGTCGACATGTGCCGCACTCCTTAGGATCGCCGCGCCGGATCCCGGGCGGGTCTCACCGGTAGTTCGTGAATTGCAGCGGGACCGGTTCATCGAGCCCCCTCAACCGGGCGATTACCAGTTGCAGATCGTCCTTGTTCTTGCCGGATACGCGCAGAGCGTCGCCCTGGATTTGCGACTTGACCTTGGGGAACTCATCGCGAATGAGCTTGCTGAGCTTCTTCGCCAGCTCCTCGTTGAGACCACGGCGCAGGGTGATGGTCTGCTTGACCTTGCTACCGCCCGACGGCTCGATCTTGCCCCAGTCGAACACCTTCAGCGAAAGTCCGCGCTTGACCGCCTTCGACTCGATCAGGTCGCGGATCGCCTTGGCCCGGAATTCGTCGTCGGTCGTCAGGACCAGCTCGGTTTTGGCCTGCGTCAGCTCGAAAGTCGCGCCCTTGAAGTCGTACCTCTGCTGGACTTCACGCCGGACCTGGTCCAGCGCGTTGCGCATCTCCATGTCGTCGAAGTCGCTCACGACATCGAATGATGACTCGCCTGCCATGGACCCTCCTGTGCTGCTGCCTTATCGGGGCGCTCCCCGCCCGTCGCCTCGTTGGATTGTGCCGCACCGCGACCGCCAGTGGGAGCGCAACCTCCATTGTCCCGCGCCGATGCACCTTCAGTCTGCGAGCGAGCGCACCAGCAACTCCGCGATTCGATAGCTCTTCCCGCCGCCCATGACAAGCACGGCATCGCCGGACCTGACCTCCCCGGCCAGCCAGGCGGCGGTCTCTTCGACCGAGCCGGGCGCCACCGATGTCATCCCGGGCCTGCAGCGCTCGGTGGCCTCCGCCAGCGCGGCGGCCGAGGTGATCGTGGTATCTGGATCGCGGCTGGCCCAGATGTCGGCGATGGCGACCGCATCCGCGGTGGCCAGCACGCTCGCGAACTCCGCCAGCAACGCTGCCGTGCGGTGATATGTCAGCGGCTCGTAGACGGCCCAGATCCGCCGCCCCGGCTCCAGCTGGCGGATCGCCGCCAGCGTCTCGCGGATCGCCGTGGGGTGGTGGCCGTAGTCGTCATACACGACGACGCCCCTGCCCTCGCCCTTTCGCTCGAGGCGCCGACCGACGCCGTCGAACGAACCGAGCCCCGCCGCGACAACATCCGGCGCAACTCCAAGCTGGAGCGCGGCGGCGGCAACGCCCAGCGCGTTCGCGGCGTTGTGGCGGCCCGCAAGCTTCAGGTGTGCCGTTACCGGCCCGCTCAACGCCGGCCCGTCGAGTCGGAGAGTGGTGCCGTCGGCGTCGGCGCCGGTGATCGTGCCGGTCAGATAGCGGTCCTTTGCGACGGCCACGGCGGCGTCGGCTGGCTCGGCGCCACCTCCGGCGAGTTCGATCCGCAGCACTTCGCCGCGCCACTTGCCCAGCCGCTCGACCACCTCGGCGACACCCGCGTCCCCGACGTTGGCCACGACGATCGGGTTCCTTCCGCTCTCGGCCGCGCACCGGAGCCACGTAACAAACGCGTCGACGACCGCCGCCCGATCGGCAAACACGTCCGGATGGTCCCACTCGGCAGATGTGAGCACCGCCAGGTCGGGGCGGTAAGGATCGAAGTTGCCGGCGTACTCGTCCGCTTCGACCACGAACGCGGTGCCCTGCCCCCAGCGCGCCGTCGACGGCAGGCCCCCGGTCAGGGCGGCCGGGAGGAGCGCGCCGACGAAAGCGCAGGGATCGAGACCGGCCGCTGCCAGGACGTGGACCAGCCAGCCCGCGGTCGTGCTCTTGCCGTGGGTGCCGGCCACTCCGACAAGCCTGCGGCCTACCGCGGCGTCGGCGATGACCTGCTGCCACGGCTCAACCGGCACCGCCGCCGCCCGGGCCGCTGCAAGCTCAGGGTTGTCGGGATCCACGGCGGTGAGAGCTTTGGTGACGGCGAGACGGTCGGGGGGATTCGGGCCCGTGATGTGTGCCGCCGAGTGACTCCACTCCAGGTGGATCCCGGCGGCCTCGAGAGGCGGCGTATACGGCGACGGCCCACCCGGGTCGCAGCCGCTGACGACGGCCCCACTGCGAGCCGCGCACAGGGCCGCGGCGCTGGCCCCGGCTCCGCCTGCGCCGACCACGTGGATCGACTCGCCCTGCCGGATCGAGCGCGGTTCTCTGGCGGCGGCGAGGCCACTCCCTATCGACGCCGAGCCGCGGGGCGGCATCATCCTGGATCGGCTGGTACGGCGCCGCCGGATAGATGTTCCAGGAGAAGGATCAGGGCCGCGCGGGCCGTAGCTTCACGGTTGCTCGAACGGTCCCCAGGCCAGACGAAACGTCTGACTTCCGCTCCGCCGGAGTCGGCGACGGCGATGTAGGTCAGGCCGACCGGCTTGGCCGGGCTGCCTCCACCCGGACCCGACACGCCCGTAACGGCCACCGCCACCGTTGCTCCGGTTCTCCGGGTTGCGCCGACCGCCATGGCTTTCGCGACTTGCGCGCTGACGGCTCCGTGGGCCGTCAGATGTTCGGCTTCGACGCCGAGCATCGATATCTTCACCGCGTCCGAGTAACACACCACGCCACCCAGGTAGTAGCCGCTGGATCCGGCCACGTCCGTGATCAGCTTGGCGATCAACCCGCCGGTGCACGATTCGGCCGTGGCAACGGTGAGGCCTCGCTCCAGGCAGTGAGCCTGCAGCCGCTCGACAAGACGGCCGAGTGGTATGTCGTCCACGCCGTCTCAGCAGGCGCCGACGGCTCTGGCGCCCTTAGTGTCGATCATCACGTGCTGCTGTCTACCGGTGATCGTGGACATCTTCACCGGCGCGGCCCCGTTGATCGCCAGGTTGACAACCGACGGGCTGTAGGCATAGACGCACACGTATCGATTTCCGGTGACGGTCCTCGTCCATCCGGAGCTATGGCCGTGAGACGACACGATAGTGCCGCCATCGGCGTAGATCGCTACGCCAGAGCCTCCGCCGATAAGCTGGACTTGGACGTTCACACCCTTGTAGGGAATGCTGATCGTGTTCGTCACTGCCGTGGTCTTGACCCCGGCCGCCGTCAGGCCGACCAGCGTGAGCCGCCACATGCCCGGCTGGAGAGGCACGGCGAACGAGAAAGTACCGTCAGCGGCGGCCGCTGCCGAGGTGGTCGGCAGTCCGGGCGGCGGTGTCGTTCCGGCGGTCGGCGTGGGCGGCATCGTGGACCCCGGAACCAGCGGCGGCCCGACCATAGCCGTGGTCAGGTTGACGGACGACACCAGGACGCTCGTGCCGGTGATCGTCACCGTCCCGGCGGGCACCGATGCGCCGTCGGTGGGCGTAACGAATGCCACCAGCGGCACCGACGGCGTTGGAGTCGGGGTTGGCACGAACACGATCAGCCGCACCGTGCTGCTGGCGTGGTTGGTGTCGAGGTTCTTGGCCGTGATATCGAACTGGTTGCTGCCCGACTGCAGAATCGCGTGGAAGGTCCAGTGGCCCGTCTCGTCGGCGGTCACGACCTTGGGATCCTGGCCGTTCCACGAGATCAGTACCGAGGTGTTGGGGGTGGCGTTTCCGGTGAGAATGTACTCGGTGTCGCCGATGCCGACGATGACCGGCGAGGCTCCGGCGGAGGCGACGGCGAGCGTCGGGTAGGAGAGATAGCGAGTCAGCTGGAAGCCGAAGTAGCCGGCCACGATCAGGACGATCACGGCCACTATGCCGATGACCACGTGGCTCTGTTCGAAGACGACCTTGCGCCGCATCGTCAGCGGCTGAGGCCCTATGACGGTGGTCCTGATGGGCGCCACGTGTCCGGCCTCTTCACGCCACTGCTCCTCCATCTCGTCCGCGTCCAGGCCGAGATACGTGGCGTAGTTGCGCAGAAAGCCGCGCGTGTATACGTCACCCGGGAGGTCGGCGAAATCGCCGTCTTCGAGGGCGCCCAGGTACTTGGCGCGGATCTTCGTGTCGCGCTCGACTCGGAACAGGTCCACCCCGCGGATTTCCCGGGCCTCGCGAAGCCTCGCGCCGACGGCCGACCGGCCGTTCTGACTCGGCGCCGCGTAGCCTCGATTGCCGGGGCCGTGCCGCGACGGACGTGTCATTGGCTTAGTGCTCGTCATTCGTCATCCTCAGCATGTCCATTGCCAGGGCTCCACGGCGCACTGTCCCGGCGAAGCACTTGCCGAGCGTTCGACCCGTCGAAGGGTCCGATGTAACCGCGAGCCTCGAGCTGGTCGATGATGCGAGCAGCTCGGGCATATCCAACCTTCAGTCGCCGCTGTAGAAGCGACGCCGAAGCACGATCGTACTCCTGGACGACGGCGACGGCATCTTGCAGCAGTCTGTCCGCGTCTTCGTCGGCGATCTCTTCGGTCCGTTCCCCCTCTTCATCGTTCTCGATGATGGCCATGTCGTAGTGCGGCTCAGCCTCGGCCCGCCAGTGCTCGCAGATGTTGGCGATCTCCTTGTCCGACACGAAGACGCCCTGCAGCCGGATCGGGCGCGGCAGGTCGGCGGGCTGGAAGAGCATGTCCCCACGGCCGATCAGATCCTCGGCGCCGGGCGTGTCGAGGATCGTTCGCGAGTCGATCTGCGATGCCATGGCGAAGGCGATGCGGCTCGGGAAGTTGGCCTTGATCAGACCCGTCACGACGTTGACCGACGGCCGCTGCGTCGCGAGGACCAGGTGGATTCCCGTTGCCCGAGCCTTCTGCGCCAGGCGGACGATCGGCTCCTCGACGTTCTTACCTTCGCGCATCATCAGGTCGGCGAGCTCGTCGATGATGATCACGATGAAGGGCAGCCGATCGGCCGGATCGGCCCTGGTCTCGTTGTATCCGGCGATGTTCCGGGCAGTTGCCCCGGCGAATCGCCGGTACCTGTTCTCCATCTCGGTCACGGCCCACTTGAGAGCGGCCTTGGCGCGCTCGGTTTCCGTGATGACCGGCACCATCAGGTGCGGCAGGCCGTTGTAGGCGGACAGCTCCACTCTCTTGAGGTCCACCAGCACGAGCCGGAGCTCGTCCGGCGTAGCGTTGCATAGCAGGCTGGAGATGAGCGCGTTGACCATGACGCTCTTGCCTGAGCCGGTGGCGCCGGCGATCAGCAGATGCGGCATCTTGCCCAGATCCGCGGCGCGGGCATGGCCGGCCACGTCGCGGCCCAGTGCGAACGTCAGCTTGGACGCGCCTCGCAGGTCCACTTCCTCGAGGATCCGGCGCAGCGCCACGATGTTGAAGTCCTTGTTCGGGATCTCGAGACCGACCACGCTGCGGCCCGGTATCGGCGCTTCGATCCGGATCGTCCGGGCGGCCAGGGCCATGGCCAGGTCGTCGGTGAGGGCCTCAATGCGGCTGACCTTGATCTCGGGCGATGGCTCGACTTCGTATTGAGTCACGACCGGGCCGGCGTTCCAGGCCACCACTCGGGCCGGAATGCTGAAGCTGGCCAGCTTGGCGACGATGATCGAGGCGTTCCGGGCATGGTCCATGCCACTCTCGCCGATGCGCGGCGCGGTGTTGTCGAGCAATGCCAGCGGCGGCAGGTGGTACTCCGGCCGCGGCTTCTCGGCGGTTGTCGCAGCCGAGCCCGAGCCCGGCGCCACTCCCCCAACGATCTTGCTCTGGGCCGGCACGTCGCTGCCGTGGCGCGGGCCGCGGATCGAGGCACCGTCGCGTAGCGATGTGGCGTCACGCAGCGGTCCTCCGTCGGCGGCAGCCGATCCGGCGGCAATTTGGGGTGCGAATGTCAGGGACGTCGGGCCGGGGTTTGGAATGGCCACAGGGATGGTCGGCGGCCCGTCGAGGCCGGTGGCGGCGCCGCCGCGACGCGGGTCAAGCGGCGAGCCATCCCTGGCCAGGCGCTCGGGCCGGTCGGCTCGTTCGAGCCTGCCGGTGGAGATCGCCGCCGCGCCCTGCTCTTGCTGCGGCGCGGGCCTGAACAGTTGATCCATGGCTCTCTGGATCAGCCGCATCACGGGGGCCATTACCGCCGGCAGCGACATGTCGAGCGCCAGCAGAATGCCGGCCAGCATCAGGAACGTCAGGATCACCACGGTGCCCGGCACGGTGACCAGCGGCGAGAGGAAATGGGCCAGCGAGTCGCCGACGATGCCGCCCTTGTTGTAGTGGATCTTGGCCGGGATCAGCCCCGCCAGACCGAGGAGCGACAGGTACGCGACGCCGCTGCCCAACAGAGTCAGCTCCCAGTCCCAGTTCGCGCCTTCAGCCCGTTCGAGGTAATAGCCGAGCAGGATCAGGATCACCGGCAGCAGCCACCGCACGCTGCCCAGCCATGGGGAAACGGCGTTGCGCTCCCAGTCGGTCAGCGATCCGTTCGGGATCGTGAGGCCGATCAGCAGCGAGACGCCCACCAGGAGCATCGCCAGACCGATGAGAACGCGAATGATCTCGCCTGAGATGGCCCAGTTGCGGTTCCCGCGCCTGCGGCGAACGGCAGCCGGACTGGCGGCGCGGGTTGACCGAGGTGCTCGCGAGCGAGTCGACGACGGCCGACTCGAGGAGGCGGAGGTTCGCGACGGCATCTACACCTCCACCACGACGGGGAATACGAGCGGGCGCCGGCGCGTCTGCTCGTACAGATAGCGTGAGATCTCGTCCTTGATCTGGCTCTTGAGCAGACCGACCTCGCTGGTCCGATCGCCCTTGCCCTCGATGGCGGCCATCATCCGGTCGACGGCGCCCTCCATCAGTGGATCGTGCTCGTTGCCGTGAACAAAGCCTCGGGTGACGATCTCCGGCTTGGCCACGATCTGGCCTGTCTGCTTGTCGACCGTCACCACGACGATGAACATGCCGTCACTGGCGAGGGCCTTGCGGTCGCGCAGCACGACCTCCCCGACGTCACCGACCGAGAGGCCGTCCACGAGAACGTAACCGGCCGTCACCGGCGTGGCACGTCGGGCCGAGCCGTCGGCGAAGAACTCGATCGCCTGGCCGTTCTCGATGATGAAGACATTCTCGGGGGCCACGCCGGTTTCAACGGCCAGGCGGCCGTGCTGGACCAACATCCGGAACTCACCGTGGATCGGGATGAAGTACTTGGGCCGCGTGAGGCCGAGCATCAGCTTGAGCTCTTCCTGGCTGGCATGGCCCGATACGTGCGCGTGCTTGACCGTGTGGTAGTAGACGTTGGCTCCGGCCTTGAAGAGGTTGTCGATCGTGCGGGCCACGTACTCTTCGTTGCCGGGGATGGGGCTGGCGCTGACGATGACCGTGTCGCCGGGCTGGATCTCAACGAAACGATGGTCGCGGTTGGCCATGCGGGCCAGTCCGGCCATCGGCTCACCCTGGGCGCCGGTCGTGGCGACGACGATCTTCTGCAGCGTCCCGATCTGATCCTTGGCTACGACCTGACCGGGAGCGTAGGTGAGGTAGCCGAGGTCGGTGGCGATCCGGAAGTTCTGCTCCATCGAGCGGCCGATGACGGCGACTTTCCGATCGAATTCGGCCGCGGCGTCGATGACCTGCTGGATGCGGTTGATGTTGCTGGCGAAGGTGGCAACGATGACCCGGCCTTCGAGCGGCTCCATTATCTCGCGGAAGGTTTCACCCACTGTCCGTTCGGAGAGCGTGTAGCCGGGGTTCTCGGCTCGGGTCGAGTCGGACAGCAGGCAGATCACGCCGTCCTCACCCAATCTGGACAGGACCGCGAAATCGGAGCGGCGGCCGTCGATCGGGGTGTGGTCGAACTTGAAGTCGCCTGTGGTGACGACGGTTCCGACCGGCGTGTGGAGCGCCATGCCCATGGAGTCGGGGATGGAATGGCTGATCCGGAAGGGCTCGACACGGAACGGCCCGATCTGGAGCGTATCGCCCGGATCGAGCGGCAGAAGCGGATTGGCGTGGAGCTTGTGCTCCTTGATCTTGATCCCCAGAAGGCCGCGAGCCAGCGTCGAGGCATATACCGGGACGTCGGGGAAGTACGGCAGGATGTACGGCAGGCCGCCGACATGGTCCTCGTGGGCGTGCGTTATGAGAAACGCCCTGACCTTCTCGCGGTTCTCCCGCAGGTACGTGACGTCGGGGATCACCAGGTCGATCCCGAACATCTCCTCGTCCGGGAACATCAGTCCGCAGTCGACGATGACGATGTCGTCGCCGTACTCGAACACGTACATGTTCTTGCCGATCTCCCCTACTCCACCCAGGGGGATGATCCGCAATGGCGTCTCGTTGTCAGGCATCGAATCTCATGTTTCGGGGACCTCGGGTCGTGTCCATCCTAGAAGAGGCCGAGCTGGTCCGTAGGGTCAGATTCGGCGGTCATATCAACATCTTCGGTCCGGCCGGCGTCGCCGGCGCCGGCGCGCACGGCGAGCGTGGCGACGGCAGCCTCCGGGTCCGGCTGCGCCGGCACCGCCGCGCGCAGGTTCCGCGCCTCGATCAGCGCCGCCGGAACGCCCTCCATATCCCGGAAGAGCGTGGCCTTGAGCGAGCCCTGATGCAACGCCGCCGCGGGGTGGTACATCGCGAAGGTCAGAGCCTCCGGAGCGCCGGACTCGGGATCGGCCTTGCGGAAGGTGCCATGAACCTGCCCGATCCGCGCTCCCGGACTGAAGCGAGCCATCGAGAAGCGGCCCAGGGTCACGACCAGCGCGGGGTCGAGCGCATCTAGCTGGCGTCCCAGGAAAGGACCGCAAGCGGCGATCTCGTCCGGCTCCGGGTCGCGGTTCTCCGGGGGTCGGCACTTGACCACATTGGTGATGAATACCTCGTCGCGCGACCAGCCGACGGCTGCGAGCAGTTCCGTGAGCAGCGCTCCGGCCTGGCCGACGAACGGCTTGCCCTGGCGGTCCTCGTTGAACCCCGGGCCCTCACCGACAAACACCACCTCGGTGGCCGCGGTTCCCTCGCCCGGAACGGACATGGTGCGGGTCTGATGGAGACGGCAGCGCGTGCAAACCGCCACCTCCGCCGCGATAGCATCGAGCGCCGCCCGGCGCTCGGCTTCCGTCACGATGTTTCCCCGACTCCGCCCGTCAGACCGCGGCGGGAACGTGCCTTGACCCAGCCACGTTCGAGAAGCACCTCGGCGATCTCGACGGCGTTCGTTGCCGCGCCCTTGCGCAGGTTGTCGCTGACGACCCAGAAGGCCAGTCCCCGCTCCACCGACGGATCGGTTCTGACTCTGCCGACGAAGACCTCGTCTTTGCCGGCCGCCTGAGTCGCGATGGGATACAGGTGCTGGCTGGGATCGTCCATCACGACGACGCCCGGCACCGCCGCGAACGCCATGCGGGCCTCATCCGGCGTAATCGAGCGGGTCGTTTCTACGTGGACGGCTTCCGAGTGGCTGACGAAGACCGGCACCCGAACGGCAGTGCATGAGACCCGCAGATCCGGCAGGTGCAGGATCTTGCGGCTCTCGGTCACGACCTTCCACTCCTCGCGGGTGTAGCCGTTCTCGAGGAACGTGTCGATCTCGGGCAGAGCGTTGAAGGCGATGGCGTGCGGATATACCGACGCTGACTTGGCCTCGCCGGCCACGTGGGCGCGGATCTGGCCCTCCAGCTCCGCCAGTGCCTCGGCACCCGTGCCCGACACCGATTGATAGGTGTCGACCACGATCCGCTCGAGCCCGGCCGTGTCGCGAAGGGCCATGAGAACCGGCATCAGCTGCATGGTCGAGCAATTCGGGTTGGCGACGATGCCCTCATGCCACTCGCCGTCTTCGGGGTTCACCTGGCTGACGATGAGCGGAACGTTTGGCTCCATCCGCCAGGCGTTGGAATTGTCGATCACGGTCGCCCCACGTGCGGCTGCTTCCGGCGCGAGCTGGCGGGAAACGTCGCCGCCGGCCGAGAAGAGCGCGACGTCGACACCCTCGAATGCCTCGGGCGTCGCCTCCCCTACCGTCAGGGTCCTTCCGTCGGCGCTCACGGTTGAACCCGCGGACCGACCGGACGCCAGCAAGCGCAGCTCGCCAACCGGAAAATGCCGCTCGGACAGGACCTGGATCATCGTTCGACCGACGACGCCGGTGGCGCCGACGACCGCGACGGTCAACGGGCGATGTTCTGGGGACATGGCTCCACTCAGACTAGTTGGCTTGATGGATACCGAAGTATACCAGCGAGGCCGGCCCGACCCGGGTCGGGCCGCATAACGCGCGTCGTTATGCAGAGCTTATGCAGGCAAGAGAAAGGGCTCGGCCGTGATCGGCCGAGCCCTAGGTTCGCGAAGGATCAGGCGTCGCCGTTGCGAGCCAGATGGCGCTGCATGGCGGCCTTGCGCGACAGGTTGATCCGGCCCTGGCGGTCGATCTCGACCACCACGACCATGACCTCGTCGCCGACCGAAACCACGTCCTCAACGGTGGGAACGTGATAGTCGGCCAATTCGCCGATGCGGATCAGGCCTTCCTTGCCGGGCAGGATTTCGACGAAGCAGCCGAAACCCATGATCCGGGTGACCTTGCCCAGATAGAGACCGCCGACTTCCACGTCGCGGGTGAGAGACTCGATCCAGGTAACGGCCTTGCGCGAGTTCTCACCCGACACGGCTGCGATCTGAACGGTGCCGTCGTCCTCGACGTTGATCTCGGTTCCGGTTTCCTCCTGGATCTTGCGGATCACGGAGCCACCCTTGCCGATGATGTCGCGGATCTTCTCGGGGTTGATCTTGATGGTGATGATGCGCGGCGCGTAGTTGCTCATCTCGGTTCGACTCGTCGAGATGACCGCGTCCATCTTGTCCAGGATGGCCATTCGGGCTTCGTGAGCCTTGGCCAGACCCTGGCGGATGATCGCCTCGCTGATGCCCTTGACCTTGATGTCCATCTGCAGTGCCGTGACGCCCTCGCGGGTGCCGGTCACCTTGAAGTCCATGTCGCCGAAGGCGTCTTCCTTGCCGAGGATGTCCGTCAGGACGACGAACTTCCCGTCCGGCTCGGTGATGAGGCCCATCGCGGCGCCACCGACGGCTGCCTTGATCGGCACGCCTGCGTCCATGAGAGCCAGGCTCGAGCCGCAGGTAGATGCCATCGAGGTGGAGCCGTTGGACGTCACGCACTCGGACACGAGGCGGATGACGTACGGGAACTCTTCCTCGGACGGCAGCACCGGCAGCAGCGCTCGCTCGGCGAGGTGGCCGTGGCCGATCTCCCGGCGACCGGGACCGCGCATCGGCTTGTTCTCACCGGTGCTGTAGGGAGGCATGTTGTAGTGGTGGAGGTACCGCTTCTCGGTCTCGGGGCTGATCGTGTCGATGCGCTGGACGTCCGAGTTGGGGCCCAGAGTGGCGACGGTCAGAGCCTGAGTCTGGCCACGGGTGAAGAGGCCGGAGCCGTGGGCACGCGGCAGGACGCCGACTTCCACGGAGATCTGGCGGATCTCGTCGACGCCGCGGCCGTCCATGCGAATGCCCTGCTCGAGGACGGTCTTGCGAACCGTCTTCTTCTGGACGAGCTGGAAGAGCGCTTTGCTGACGCGAGCCTGCCGTCGGGCAGCTTCGAGCAGACCGGCCGGATCCTCGCCTTCCTTGCGGTTGGCCACGATCGAGATGCCGATCGCGTCCATCAGGTTCTGGATCCGGTTCGGGAGGTCTTCGGCGAACTTGGCCAGGATGGCGGCGGTCGTCTCGGCGTCGGCGAGGCCGCGATGAACGGTCTCGACGGTGATGCCGAAGAACTTGGCCACGTCCCCGAGCTTGTAGGACTCGAGGTCCGGATAGCCCTCGCGAGCGATTACGAGAGTGTCGAAGTAGCCACCGACGATGAACTTGCCGCTCTCGCCGAGCGCCATGTCCAGGAAGCCGATGTCGAAGCCGATGTTGTGGCCGACGATCGGGGCGCCGGCGACGAAGGCGAGCAGCTTCTCGGCCGCTTCCTTCGCGACCGGGGCGCCGGCGACTTCGGCGTTGGTGATGCCGTGCATCTGGGCGCCGAAGATGTCGCGGCCGGGGTTTACGAACGTCGAGAAGCGATCGACGACCTGGCCGTCGCGAACGCGCACGGCGCCGATCTCGATGAGGTCGGCAACCTTGGGGTCGCGGCCGGTGGTCTCGGTGTCGACGACGACGAACTCGGAGCCGCGCTCGCCGGCCTTCTTGACGAATTCAAGAACGGAGCCGGTGCCGGGCTCGAGATAGCCGACGATCTTCGCCTTGCCGACCGCGGCCCGCATCTCTTCCTGGATGTCGATCAGGGGCTGGAGGGCCTTGTGTCCGAAGAGGATGGCATCGGCCATCACGTCTTCGGGGACGATCGAGGCGCCGGCCTCGACCATCATGATCGCGTCGCGGGTGCCGGAGACGATGAGGTCGATGTCCGAGCGCTCGAGATCGCTGATCGTGGGGTTGACCACGAACTCGCCGTCGATGCGGCCGACGCGAACTGCGCCGATCGGGCCCATGAACGGGATCGGGCTGATCGTCAGCGCGCACGATGCCGCGAAGGTGCCGAGGACGTCGGTCTGGTTCTCCTGGTCCGTCGAGAGGACCGTGATGACGATCTGGATGTCGTCCTTGTAGCCCTCGGGGAAGAGCGGCCGGATCGGGCGGTCGGTCAGGCGGCAGGCCAGGATGGCCTGCTCGGACGGGCGCGACTCGCGCTTGATGAAGCCGCCCGGGATCTTGCCGGCGGCGTACATGCGCTCTTCGAACTCCACCGTGAGCGGGAAGAAGTCGAGCCCAGGTCGCGGGTCGGACCGGTTGGCCGTCCCGAGGACCATGGTGTCGCCGAAGCGAACTGTGACTGCGCCACCCGCGAGCAGCGCCATCCTGCCGGTCTCGATGCTTAGGGTGCGTCCGGCGAATTGCGTCTCGAATGTCTGAGACACGTGTGTATTCCTCCTGAGCCAGGAGGACGGAAGGTGTTCCGAAGCTCGCCTGGACGTGCCGGGCGCGATAGGTGCACCTGCGCGAGGTCTCTGCCCCGCGCCTAGGCTGCAGCGC